>WSZX01000353.1 GCA_013139935.1 Ardenticatenales bacterium | reverse complement strand
CAGTGGCCTCGTAGGGTACGAGGGACCATACGCCCAGCGTGAGGACAATCGTGCCCGAGATCATCAGCGGCATCGAGATCTTGTGTAGGGGTCCCTTGAAATCCAGCCACCGGCCGACGAGCAAGGTAAGTGCCACGGCGATCAGGGTAAGCATGATGTGGAGGTGGCCGATGACGGCCAGTTCAAGCCCCGTCTTGTGCGGTTCGCGGACCAGATCCTCGGCGAGAAAAATCTCATGACCGTTGCCCCAGTAAGAGCCGGTTACCGCCCCAAAAATGGCCGATCCGACGGTGGCGACAGCCATGGTGAAAAAGGCGACGCGTTCCAGGTCAACACCCTTTCTGGTGCGAGCGTGCTCTCTATCATCCAGGATGCGGTACTCTTTCTTCCAAGGCCACAGCGCGGCCGACAACAGAATCCCGCCAAAGAACATCAGGGACTGTCCGAACAAGAACAGGCCATGAAAGACGTAATTGTGCCCAAAGTATCCGAACCACAGGCCACAGATCAGCGCGGTGATGTATCCGACGGTGACCATACCGTTGATGGTGCTCTGCTCATGTTCTTTGATCGGCACGATGTCGGTGATCAGATAGACCTCGAGGGCGACCACCGCCATGGCAATGGTGTGATAGAGCATGATGATCCGGCCTTCGCGTTCGGACTCTAACAAGCTCATGCCAGTGAGTCGTACCACGACATCCTTGACGCCCCATTCCACCATGGGCCCTGAGAGCATGCCCCAGACAGCGGTCGTCAGGGATATCAGGGCAATGGCCACCAGAACCAGCCCCTTGGTCGACCGGAAGAGGTAGCTATAACGCTTTGATAGTGCGTGCATCGAGGATCACTCCCTTCGAGGTCTCCAGCGCGAGAGTTTCGGGCCGGATGCGGACCGCGCCGCCAATGTTCATGCCTGGATTGTCACACACCATAATCAGTCGGTCAATGGCATTTGTTATGTGACGGATTAACAAGTGTCAATGACTTGCCGGTGGCTTTGTGATAGAGTGAACACGGAGGGAGTCTCCATATGGATTCCCTGTGCTTATCCACCCGTGAGCCTGGAGGAAAAAGGAGAGAGAGATGTTGCCTGGGAAGAGGTCCCCCCGTATCAGGTTGTTGCTCGTTTTCGGTGCTCTGCTCGCACTGGGCCTGGCGCTCAGCGCCTGCACAACTGAGCCCGAAACCATCATAGAGACCGTCATTGAGACCGTCGTTGAGCAAGTAGAGGTCACCCGAATTGTCGAGCAACCGGCCGAAACGGTTGTCGAGACCGTGATCGAAGAGGTCGAGGTCGAGGTCACTCGGATTGTCGAGGTGGAAGTAGAGGCGCCGGTCGAGGAAATCCCGCTACCCGACAACACGGCCATCCTCGCCTCCTATGCTGCGAGCCCCATGGGAAATAACTATGATCTAGGCAAGGGGCCGAACACATATTGCTCGCGCTGCCACTCGCCGCAAAACTGGGACCCGGCGTCTACAACCGACCGGCCGCCCAACTGTGTAACCTGCAAATTCCCAACCGACGAAGAGGTTCGCATGGCAACGACCATGGACTTTGTCGCCGAGGAAGACTGGGTTGGCATTGCGTGCGAAACCTGCCACCTGATGGAGGGCGGGATATCCACCGGCATTCTCGCCTGGCTCAACCAGCTCACCGGAGAGCATGAACCGGTCAACTCGCCAAATGACCTGTGCACCAAGTGCCACTTGACGTCGAGCGGGGTCTCGGCGTCCGGAGGAACCGGGGTGACCCACGAGATCTACCTGGGAGGCAGCGCCCACAAGAACTGGGCCGGCGTATTGACCGATGTCCACCGGCCCGATCTCTGTTCAGATTGCCATGACCCGCACACCCAGGTCCCGCTGCAATGCGATACCTGCCACGCCGCTGTACTCACTCTGGATACGCACATCAAGGGCACCAACGAGGAACACGCGAACGTATCCTGTATGGCCTGCCATGATGCCACCGAGGCAGAGGTGGCGCCGCATCCGGACGAGGAGATGGGTGGCGAGTGGGTGACCGTGCTTAACAGCATCGATAGAGCCGGCAACCCCTCATCAGCGGCGATCGTCTCCCACAGTCCCCAGTGGCTGGTCAACTGCGACCGCTGCCACTTTGCCGAGAATCCGTGGGAGTTGACTGAGCTCACCGCGGCTGGCGAAGAGCCAGCAGACGAAGACTAGACGGGAGCGCTGATAACGGAGACGTTCTCAACAGGTCCGGCCAGTTCGGTCTGTTGGGACGTCTCCGCTCTACCCCTCACTACGCGCCGGGATCGCATCCGCTGCTGCTCATGTGTGGCGCGGGCGCGCTCGACGGGCTGGTGGCGCACTATTGAGCATACCACTCATGATCGAGGATCAAATGAACTCTGCTCGGACTCTCAACGCCTGTCTCGCCCACCGGGAGGAACCGTGAACTCGACCTCTCGCATGCTGTGGATCACCCTCCTTGTGCTGGCTCTTGTGATCGTGGCCTGCCAGCCAGAGGGGGACTCGCCAACCCCAGGGGAATCGACAGCCCCGCCGGCCGAGGAGACCGATACAGAACCCGTATCCCAGGAGGCTATAGAGTCGGACTCTGCTCAAGCCCTACCTACGCCGCTCCCCCCGGAAGACGGTTGGCTGACGAGCGTTCACGCCGACTCTTTTGTCATGACTGAGGATGGGGTGAACAGCACCTGTGCCCGCTGTCACTCGCCGGTCAACTGGGTTCCCACGATGGATGACATGCCGGAGAGCTGTTACGCCTGCAAGTTCGAGATCGACCCGCCGCCTCCGGTGATCAAAGAGGAGGAATGGGAGCACATTCCGTGCAAGGTTTGCCAC
>WSZX01000470.1 GCA_013139935.1 Ardenticatenales bacterium | reverse complement strand
CATCTGCCAGGAGACATACCGGCTACTGCTGACCCAGAGGAAGGCGCTGGCGCGGTTCTCACGGCCGGCATCGTCGCTGGTGATGGCGTGCAGCCGATAGCTTCCGCCAGAGGGCGGGGCGAAGGTCAAACTGGAGCGACCGTTCTCTCCCATGGACACCGTCTCAGTGTAGACGGGAGTCTCTACCAGCGCCCATTCCCAGCGGGTTCGGCCGTCTTCCTCCACCTGCACGTTGAACCACTCGCGCTGCAACGCGACAAAAGTGGCTTCCTCACCGGGGAGAGGTTCTTGTTCCAGGTCAACCACTATCAGGTTGACTGTTTGATCCTCGCCGGCCGTTCCCACAAAGCGGTCGGCGTATATGCCGACGTATTGCGCGGCCGGGTGGACCACTATTTGGTCCCGGCCGGTTACTCGCTGGTGGTTGGTGTCCTCAACCGTCGCCTCAATGGTCAGGAGCTGGGCGCCCGCTTCATCGCCCAGCTCTGCGGGTAGACTGATGGTGAATTCGCCGCCGGCGCCGGTTACTCCGCTGCCCTCGGCAATCAGTTCACCATAGCCATACCAGAAATCGTCGCCCCGCCAGTACTGGTACCAATCCTTGAAGTCGGCAAAGACGTAGCGGCCGGTTCCCTCCCAGCGGAAGGCATAGTCGTCGGAAAAGACGGCCCATTCCACGGCGGCCCCGTCTACGGCGCCCCCGAAAAAGTAGCTGGCCTGCACACCCACTTGAAGTGTATCGCCCGCCACGATTTGGTCCGCGCCAGGGCTCATCTCTACCTGGAACTCTGGCTTTCGGTACTCGGCCACCTGAAAGTAGACCCAGTCGCGGAGCCCGTCCGGGTCAATGACAAAGTGATAATGGCCGGTCTTGGCTTCTTCGTCCAGCGTAAACTCTCCGGCAAATGTGCCCAATTCGGTCACCGAGAGCGTTTTCTGATAGATGAGCGTGTCCTCCCAGTCGTAGGCTTCCAGCAGCACCTGCTTTGATTGGGGCAGACGGTAGCGGGCCTGTTCTGGTTCGCGGAGGATGCCTTTAAAGTAGACCGTGTTCCCCGGCCGGTAGATGGGACGGTCGGTGTACAGATAGGTCTTGGTGTCCTGGTCTCCGTAATCCTCGCGCCGCAAGCCAAAATCCCAGACATCAATTCCATCGGACCAGCGGGAACTGGCAATGGAGAACGAGTCATGGCCGGGCTCGGCCGCCACGGCGTACAGCGCCAGTGTGGAAGATTCGCGTGTGGACGTCTGCGTCATCAGGAGGCCGTCGGCGTCGGTTGTACCGCTGGCCACCGGTTCGTTGTCGCCGTCAACCACGATGATGGGAAGATCGGCAACAGGCTGACCGGAAACCAGGTCGGTCGCCCAGACCAGGGCTTGATCGGCGGCCGCCTTGACCGTCAGGTTGATAGGTGAAATCACCAGCACATGTTTGGAAATCTGGTAACTGGAAAGACCAGGCGCGCTCGTCTGCAGGTAGTAGATGCCGGGAGACAGAGGGTTGCCATCACCATCGCTCAGCGGCACCCTCCAAATGATGGTTTCGTTGAGCACGTCGTCGACCGGGATGGTCCAATTGCGCATGGTGTCCTGTTCGGATGGGACATAGTCGTCCCACTCTTGCCAGCTACCGGGGCCCGTGAGACGAATCAGGTCACCTACATCCAAGCGGGTCAGGGTCAGGTCCAACTGATCCATGTTCCGGTAGGTGGCAAAGACGACTGTCTGGGTATAGGCGTTGTAGGTTCCCAACCGGCCGGGTGTGTTGAGGTAGACCATCGGGCCGAGTTTGTCGGTGGTGAAATGGACGATCGTCTCCTCTCCCACCCTGTTACCATAGGGGTCGGCCATCTCCGGACCAGCAGTGATCGTGTAGGCAGTAGATGCCTGCAGGTCAAAGTTGACATAGAAGCGGTTTTCCCAGCGATCCCACCAGGTGTAGACGCTGGTTGGTTCGGGGATGATCGAGAGGTTGGGCATGAGCGTGCTGGTGTCCATGGGGGAGGCGAAATAGAGGTCCAGCGCGCCATAGGGGTCAGCGCTGGAATCCCCATCGTTGGGAGAGGTGAAAAGGAGCGCTGGGTACTCTACAGTCCAAAAGGAAGTTGACATGCCCTCCTGCAACCGTGCCCCCCCGGCAGCGGACTGTGCCTGGGTGCTCAGCTCCCAGTCATAGCGGGTGTCCATCTCCAGTAACCCCTCCGGCCACCAGCCCATCGTGGTGCTGTCCTCGTTCCAGCGAAGGCGACCCGGTGGCACGGTGCCGTCGGCCGCTTGAATGCGCAGTGCTGCCTGTGTACTGGAGTGATCCATCGGCTGGTTGAAGGTGATGCTGATGTTCTGGGTCAGGCCTATGTCAAGGTCTTCGCTCGATGGCTGACTCCAGACGATCTGGGGAGCTTGGGTGGTAAAGATCCACGCATAGTCCTCCACCAGCAGACCTCCGGTCGTATCCTCCAGCCCGGCCGCTACGCTGACGCGATACGTGGTCCCGGCTGCCATTGGACCATCCGGCCGGAAGGAGTAGATGGATGTGTTTATCCATTCTCCTTCGCCTCCAATAGGTGGGTCAAAGCGCAAAGGGTGCGGGAGGTCCTTCTGGGACGACGTGTGAACCAGGGGGACAACCGGCCGGTTGAACATGATAGTAATAGTGGTGTCCACGTCCACTGCTTCCGTCGCATCGGCCGGGAGCGTCTGGCTCACCTCAAGAAAGCCAACGGTCTGGAAGTGAAAACTGAATGGGAGTTCGGCCATGAGTCCGGCCGCGCTGGCGGCCGTTTCGCGAATGATTACGCTGTAGCGAGTTTGCCGCTCAAAATGGGCAATCGGTCGGAACAGCATGGTGCGATCGTCGGCCCACTCGATACCGCCGCGCATGGTGGGCTGGATGCCAAAGGCGTCCTCGACTGAGATCTGGTTCATGGGCTGATCAAAGCGGATGACCAGCGGGGCATCCACCTGCCATTCCTCGCCTCTGGCAGGGCTGCGGCCGACCAATTGGGGTGGCAGGGGTGGAAGGGGAGTGGGCGTGGGAGCGGGGGGGGTGTGCGTGGCGCTCGGGGCCAGCTCTGTCGTTGGCTGGGCCATTTCGGTTTCCTGAGCAATCGTTTCTGGGGTTGGTGTGGCGACATCCTGGCTTGTCAGAGCGCAGGCGAGTTGAGCCGCGCTGATCAACAGAACCGGTATCGAAAGCCAACGGATCAGCTTGCTTTTGCTGGGCATGGGAGATCCTCCAGTCAAGTGTTATGATCCTATTATAGCGCACTCGGCCGAGATGGGCAGGGCGGACGCACACCTATTGGGGGACCCACCGTCTGAGGGGAACCGAAAACGGGCTTGCCGTGGCAAACCCAAAGTCGGGAGGTTCGGTTGTCTAGGTCACCAAGCGTATCTGGGGATCGATCTGGCCTTGTGCCGGGCAATAGCGCTCCGCACCCGGCGGCAGAGAACAGCGGCATCGAAAGGCTTGATCAAAAAGCCATCAGCACCGGCCTCAAAGCAGGCGGCCATTCGCTCGAGATCGGTATCCACGCTCACTATCAGAATCGGGATGCTACTGGTGTCGGACCGGGAACGAAGCTGGCGCAGCAGTTCCATCTCGTCCACTCCCGGGACGTGGATGTCGAGCAAGATCAGATCAGGCGGTTTCTCCGCTGCTTGCTGCATGCACTCGGGACCGTCGCGGGCCACGATCACAGTGTACTCATCCGTCTTTTCCAGCGCCTGCCTGATCGTCCCTACAGCTTGCGGGTTGCCGTCCACCACAAGAATGTCCGTTGCCCCGCTGCGTGCAATGCTGATGCGGCTAGACGGATTGTTCTCTACGCTACCCAGGGTTCAAACCTCGTGATGTGTCTACGTGTGCGCCAGACCTGCAGGGCCAAGCAAAGAGACTGCCAGCTAGCAGGACGCCAATTCACCATCAGCCATTATAGCATGAGGGGTGTATGAACTGAATGAGAAAGCAGTCCTATTGGATAGAGTAACCGGGCAAGGGATTGGCTGGCGAGATCTGGTGGACCGGACTCTTGCTGTTAGCAAGCCCGTGGAGTGGAAACCTTTCGGGAGGGAGAATACCGGCGGCAAGCTCGGCCTGATATCCGCGCCGGCCGGTGTTTGCGTGGTAGAGATGAGCGACCGGCTTTCAGGCCCTGGTGAGATGGCCGCGGCCGATAGGGCACGCGGCCTTGAGAGCGTTCGCGAGCGGTGATAGATGGGGCGCGCCATCGCCCGCCTTGAGCATCGGTTGCCTATCTCGCCCGGCGCGCAAACGGAGCTCGAAATCGCCAACCATCATATCCCTCACTTGATCTCGATCTCCTGCAATTCATCATAGTCCCACGGCTGTGGCAGCGGCGCGGTGATCGCCAAACGAGGCCCAAGCGGCGTTTCGTATATGCCAGCAGCGATGACGTACTGACCCAGCGGAATGTCAGGCGGGATAGTCAAAGCAAAGTTCTGCAGTACGGTCTCGTTCAGTTTCCAGAAGGGTGCGGGATAGGATTCACAGATAACACTGTCGCTCTGAGCCCAGAGAGGACCGCCTTGGTAGGGTGTTGGATCGCCGTGCAAATGGATGAATACGCTATAGGGCCGGTCGATGGCTTGCAGGGCTCTCAGGCCCAGGGTGCCGGAGATGGTTTCACCGGGATGAGCGGCGAGAGTGATCGATGACAGCAAGCTGAGCCGTATAGCACCTCCAAACTCGGCAACCCGTTCTCCCCGCAAGACATCCGCGTGAACAAGGGCGTGGAGAATCGAGTATGCGGGTTGTTCTGCGAACTCTTGCTGGGCCTGATCCAACAAAGTGGTTTCGGCCCACTGCGATAGGCGTTGGCGAAAATCAGCCTCGTAGAGAGTGAGAGAGACATACACCGCGGGGGCGTCGTGCACGACCAGGCAATGGCGGCTGTCAAAGGCGCCTACCTGGCGTGGCATCAATCTTGCATCCGCGAAGACGATATCCGGGTGCCAGGGAGACAGCGGCGTAAAGTAAATGGGTGTCTCCTCAGGTACAGATTCTGGTATGAAATCGAGTGCCTGATTGATATGCTGTTCCATCGCCAGGTACGTCGTTGGGAGGTCCATCCACCTCACGTGAAAGTCGCGGTAGGTGACGATGCCCGTTATGACGAGTGCACCCAACGGGAGGAGAGGAGCAAGGCGTGCACCGGCGATCCGCCGCGCGCCACGCTCCAGAGCCCATGCCCCGGCACCAGTTACCAGCGCAACCGGGACGATCAACCCGGCCGCCCGCAAGAAATGGGGGGCATAGTTGCTCAAGGCGGAAGGCAGAATCGCGAACAGCGCCAGCCCAAGGAGCCACGGGCCGTACCATCGCCGCTTTGCTACCTGTGGCAGGGCCGCCAGCCCGATCAGCGCGAGTGCCCCCAAGGGGGGATCCAGAATGGGGCGGCCCGGAAGGTTCAGTTCCGCATTGCTGTCCCCCTTGTTGAACCACGCTCCGGCCCACAGCCCGAGATTGGTGAGGAATTCATCAACGTTCGTAATGGCTACCTCTCTCGAGCGATTCAGACCTTCGAGTGGGTGCAGGTAGGTGTACCGGAGAATGGGCAAGGATATCAGGATGGCGATCAAGATGGCAATTACGACGCCGCGCCGCTTTGTTCGGTCCCGCAGCCCCCACCAGATCAGCAGCCCAAAGGCGTAGACGATCCAGGCGCGGGCTGAGAAATACGTGTACATCAGGAGACCCAGTGCGCATCCTGCCATGATCCAATGGGAGGAGGTATTGGCCCGAAGGGCGCGCAGCAAGGCGACAAAGGCCAAGCAACCAACAAAAGGCATCAGCAAGGCGCGAAATGCAAGATGGCTCAGGTGAACACGCCAGTAAAAGACAGCCAGCACTGCTGTTGCCCACAGTGCTCCCCGGACTCCCAGCGTCTCTTTGCCCAGCCGATACAATGCGGCCAAAGTGAGTATGCCGATGGTCGTTGCCGCGAGCCGCAGGGAAAATCGACGCGCCCCAAAGGCGGCAATGTACGGGGCCAGCCAGTAATGCCAGGCGCTCTCGCGGCCGCCATTTGCGGGGAAGAAGGGGGTCAACCGCGGCGACCGGATGAGAGAGACAGCATCCACAACGTTGTACGCTTCATCGTGATGCAGCATCTCTTCCATTTCCGCCAACGCGGACCAGCGAAAAAAG
>WSZX01000074.1 GCA_013139935.1 Ardenticatenales bacterium | reverse complement strand
CGACATCAAGGTCAGGGAAGCCTCGATTCCCGCTTGCTGATCCACGCACTTGGAGTCAGTGCAACCACCCAGCGAAAACATCGGCAGCCCATAGAAATGCCCCATCGCCTGGGCTAAACCACGCTTGCCCGGGTCAGCGTAGGGTTGAGTCATCGTCCTCATATCCAGCACACTGCCTCCCCAACCGGCCACAATATACGGCGCTCCCTCTCGTTTGAGCTGGGACAGCACCAGTCCGACCAAGGCACCCACCGTCCAAATCACCTGGCACCCAGCCGCCGTAATAGGGGCAGTAGCTCCGCCAAGGCCCACCGGCACGTAGATTGCTGGCAAGCCCTTTTCAGCCAGGTAGAGCAGCTTCTGAAGAGCTTCCTGGTTGTGGCGTAGCCCGGTGGTAACGTTGATATAGCAGGCCACTAACGGGTTCAAACGCAAAGCGTCCGGCCCACCAGCCACCGCTTCAGCCATCTCTACCGCGTGGACGCAGCCCGAAAACTCGGTGGTGACGAATACGATGGGCTTGGTGGTATGATTTATCATTGCCTCCATCTGGTAGAGATCCGCGACCATCGTATCTATGTCCGTGGGCAAGACCATGGACATCACAAAATCAATGTTGGGAAGTGCATCTGCCACAATCATCCCTTCCACAAGATCTTGCAGGAGCGGTTGCCGCCGCTCTCCACTGCGGTGGTCCAAGATATGGAGGCAGTCAGAACCGGGGCCGAAAAAATTCCGGTAGCCTTCAATAGGCATGACTCGCTTGCCGTGACGGTTGCAGAGTACCAGCCGTTTGGGAACCGTTGTGAGGGCCTTGTCGACCATCCAGGATGGGAGCCGAACGCGGTTGCCATCAGACACATGTGCGCCGGCACTTTGCAGCAAGTCAATTGCCTCCTGCTCGTACAGTCGCACACCGGTCCGCTCCATCACCTCCAGGCTGGCCCAGTGAATCTTTTGACACTGCTCATCGGACAGTCGCCGATACTGACCACTTGGATAAGCGCGATCATTGGAGCGTATGTTTACCACAGGGTCTCCTCCTTTTGCTTCAGAGATTTTGGTCGAGTCGGCCGTCACTTCTCCCTGTCAGCGCTCCGGCCTACTTTTGACACACCTCGAGAGCCTGATCGAGGTCCTGCTTCAAGTCCTCGACACCCTCAATGCCCACTGACATGCGAAAGGTCCCCGGGCCAATCCCTATTGCCGCCAGTTCCTCCTCACTTAGCCAATGATGGGTGGTCCGGGCAGGGTTGACGATGAGCGAGTATACATCACCGAGGGTAGTGGCGGGCAGGATGAGCCGGAGAGCATCCAGAAAGCGGAACGCCGTCTCCTTGTCACAATCGGCGATATCAAAACTCAACATCGCTCCAGATCCCCTTTCGGAGAAGATGCGTCTGGCCGTCTCGTTTTGGGGATGGCTGGGCAAGCCCGGATAGCGAACGCTCGAGATCAATCGGTGGCTTTCCAAGAACTTGGCCACCGCCAGGGCATTTGCGCACTGTTTCTCCATGCGCAGTGGGAAGGTTTTCAATCCACGCAAGGCCAGCCACGCCTCATTGGGCCCAAGCGTGCAGCCCACCTGGATCAGCATATCATGCAACTTGCTGAAACTTTTGCGATAGACAGAAACGGAACCAGCCAGCACGTCCCCGTGACCCGATAGGAATTTGCTCACGCTGTGGGTGACGAAATCCGCCCCCATCTCAAAGGGTCTCAGCAGAAAAGGGGTTGTGAACGTATTGTCCACGACAACCACCGCCCCGTAGCGGTGAGCCATCTCGATCACGGCCGGTGCATCGACTACCTTGATCATGGGGTTGGTTACGACCTCAAAATAGACCACTCTCGGCCGCTCGCGTTTGATCGTCTCTTCCAACCTGCCCAGATCACCAAAGTCCATGAGAATACTGCGCCCGCCCAGGTGGGGGAAGACCCTCTCCACCATCGTGTACACGCTGCCGTAAACATCGCTGGAACAGAGGATCAGCTCATCCCTGCCTGCACCGGCCGTCAGCAGTGCCAGATGGCTGGCAGCCATCCCGGAAGAGCAGACTTGGGTTACCTCGGCGCCCTCCAGGGTCGAGAGCGCCCGCTCCAGGGCAGTGCTGGTCGGTGAGCCGCTCCGCGAGTAGACATATCCCGGTTCCCGATAATAGACCCGGTCATCCAGGTCCTGGGCTTGATCGTAAAAAAAAGTGGTCGAGTTATGGATGGGTGTGCTGGATGTCCAAAAGTTCCCTTTTTCCCAGCGCTCGCCAGCATGTAGGCTCTGGGTCGCCAGATCCTTATCAACGTAACGAGGGTCCGCCCGCCGATTCTCGGAATGCATGGGTTCATCACCATACGCCCGTTTTACCATATCCTTTCTCCTTACCCCTGCCACCCTCTACCGTCGCCGCAGTCCATTTTTCAACACCCTCCTGACTCTCTGATGTTCGGACAAGAGTTCGGACAATCGTCATTTTCCGCCTGCTGGCCGCCCTAAAAAGGGCAAGCGGGGGGGTGTGTGCACACACCCCCCAATCCCTTGACACGGTCGCGAAAACAGGTTGTGTCCGAACTCATGTCCGAAGCCCAGGACTCTCTGTTGACAGTGATTACGCCCTATAGTGTGGGCAAAGGCACATCTCGGGCGACCAAGTCCTGATGGGATTCCCGCCTTTGGATCAGCTTGGCCCTGCCACCTCCTACCAGAACCACGGCTGGGCGGGGAGCCAGGTTGTAGTTGCTTGCCATCGGCAGGCAGTACGCACCCGCTGCCGGTATCGCCAACAGATCGCCGGCCGCCAGACGGGGCAGAGCGATGTCGCGGATGAGCACATCGCCTGATTCACAGAGCTTGCCGGCTATCGTCACGGTCTCCTCGGCCGGGCGATTTGCCTTGTCGGCGACCAGGGCCGTGTACCGCGCGCCATAGAGGGCCGGACGCACGTTGTCGGAAATCCCGCCATCTACCGAGATGTAGGTGCGCACACCGGGGATATCTTTACGCGCGCCGACGCGATAGAGCGCCACCCCGGCCGGAGCGACGATGGAGCGGCCGGGCTCGACGACCAACGTGGGCCGCGCCAGCCCGTGCCGACCACAGCCGTCAATCACAGCCTGGCACACAGTCTGCACGTACGAGTCCAGCGGAGCGGCCGGGTCCGATTCATTGTGAGGCACTCCCCATCCTCCGCCGGGGATCAGCTCGCGAGGCTCGAAATCTTGGGCGGCCGCGAATTCCAGCAAGCGGGTTGCAGCCAGGGCCAGGGGTTCAGCATCCAGGATCTGGGAGCCGATGTGCGCGTGCAGGCCCACGAGTTCCAGGTGGGGGCTGTTCCGGGCTTGAGCTAGGGCGCGCTTGGCCGCGCCAGTGTCCAGCGGGAAACCGAATTTGGAATCGAGCGAGCCGGTCTTGCGGTAGTCGTGGGTGTCGACGTCGATCCCTGGCGAGAGGCGCAGCCAGATCGGAAACCGGTCCCCCTGCTGGGCAAGCAACCCCTCCAGCAGAGCGAGCTCGTGGAAGTTGTCTACCACGATACGCCCCACGCCTCCCTCCAGGGCGGCAGTCAGCTCGGCCGGGGATTTGTTGTTGCCGTGGAAGTGGATCCGCTCGGCTGGAAACCCGGCCTGCTGGGCCACGTAGAGCTCGCCGCCGGAGACCACGTCCAGGCTCAATCCCTCCTGCGCAAAGAGTTGGGCCAGGGCCAGGTTGAGATAGGCCTTGCTGGCATATGCCACCTGGCTCCGGCCCGGATAGTGTTGTGCCATAGCCTGCCGGTAGGCTCGACACCGGCCGCGCAGGGTCGCATCATCAAAGATGTAAAGAGGCGTGCCGTACTCTTGCGCCAGGGACGATGCCAGGCATCCTCCTAACCAGAGTTGCCCCTGCTCATCCACACAAGTGCCCGACGGAAAAAGAGCCAGCGTTTTCAACATTCCACGCCCCGGCGCGAGTAACCGATAAAGGCGATCGGCTTGGTGGCGTGGGTCACCACCGCCCCCACCTGTTGAAGGAGTTTCGACACCCCTTCATGCAGCACGTTGCAGCCGGTCAATTCCAGAACGTCAAAGGCCGCGTGCCTGATTTCCCAGACTTTGTCATCGCTCAAGACACGGAGAAACACCGACTGGTTTTCGGCCGAGGATGATTGAATCATACGTCCTGCGTTAGCTGCCCTCAAAATGCGCTTCTGCCCGCCGGATGATCTCTTTGAGCTTCTGAACGACCTCCTCGGGCAGCGGTTCCGGCTCGTGCTCTGCCAGGATCTGTCTCACCTGTTCGGCCGCCCGTTCGCCCAGGCTCTTGCCCCCCTTGGCCTGCCACTGGTCGTAGTTGCCGCGTTCAAACACGCCAGGGTACCACCGCTCCCGAAAATGGGCCATCGTGTGATCGCTTTCCAGGAACTGGCCATCGGGACCGATCTCGTCAATCAGGTCAAGCGCCAGGGTTTCGTCGCTTATCTCCACCGGAGCCACGACATGCTCGATCCAGCCCACGATCTCGTTACAGATGACCAACTGCGCCAGGGAACCGCAGAGGCCCGACTCTAGATATCCCAGGTCGTGAATCAGGCTGGCTCCGCCCAGAGTCTCGATCATCAGCGTGAGGGCGGCTTCGGCCGCCGCCTGCTGGTCCACCAGCTTGGACTCGCTGCAGCCACCCAGGCCGAAAATTGGCAGGTTGTAGTGATGGCCCAGAGCATGGTGGATGCCTCTCGGGTCGGGCGCACAGTAGGGGTTGACCATCGTTTTCATGTCCATCCCCTCGGCGCCCCAACCGGGAACGATAAAGGGTGCTCCTTCCCGCTTGAGCTGCGAGAGCACCAGTCCCACCAACATGCCAGCATTGACCAGGGCCACGCTGCCGGCCGGGGTGATCGGTCCGCTGATGCTGGAAACCACCACCGGGACGTATATCGCGGGCAGACCCTTGTCGGCCAGGAAGAGCAGCTTTTGCAGCGCCTCCTCGTTGTGGCGCAGGCCGGTGGTGACGTTGATGTAGCAGGCCACCCAGGGCTTCAACTTCAACGCCTCGGCCCCTCCCGCCACTACCTCGGCCATCTCCACCGCGTCTACACAGCCGGAGAATTCGTTGGTCACGTAGACAATGGGCTTGGTGGTGCGGTTGAGCATCACTTCCATCTGATAGCGATCGCTGACCATGGGGTTCACATCCATGGGGAGAAACATGGACATGACGAAATCAACGTGGGGCAGCGCGTCGCAAACCGTTATGCCGTCAACGACGTCTTGCAGCACCGGCTTGCGCCGCTCCCCGGTGCGGTGGTCTATGATGTTGAGACAATCAGAGCCGGTGCCATAGTGGCAGTTCCCCTCCTCCAAAAAGATGGGGGACCGGCCGTTGCGATCGTAGAGCGCCACCCGCTTGGGCACCGTG
>WSZX01000304.1 GCA_013139935.1 Ardenticatenales bacterium | reverse complement strand
GACGGAGAGGTGCTGCTGCAATACCGCCCCAGTTACATCGTTAAGGGAGAGTAGCGATTCCATTCTGAACCTCCGTCATATGACTGGACCGTTCAGCCAATCGGTCGCGCCGCGCTGCCGGAAACCTTGACAAGGCCAGAAGCTGTTCAGTTTCTGTCAAGGGTTCGAGATAGGTCACCTTGGGGGTACAGAGATCTAACCAGACCGCTCCTGATGTCTTACAGGGGCGGTTTGTATTTTATCGACCGTACTACTACTTTTTTCAGCGGTTGAGCCAACCATGAGTTAGATATCATTACACCCTCCGTTACATCACCGGTTGCACGCAGACCCAGGAGGAGTTTATAAAGCACCGCGAGCACCAGGAAGAGCTGGTCCGAGAGCAAACCGCTGAGTTGCGCAAGATGGTCAACCTGATGGCCGGGCGTGAGGTGCGAATAGCCGAGTTAAAAGAAGTGATCCGAAAGCTACGGACCCAGTTGGCGGAAGCCGGGCTGGCGCCTGTGACGGACAATTCATAGGCCGTAGGCCAGGAGGAAAAACGGATGAAAACAATAGCCAACACTTGCGCATTACTGCTCGTGGCGATGACCCTCCTGGCCGCCTGCCGGCCGCAGGAAGTCGAAAAGCCACGCGACGAGGTAACGGTGCAGCTAAAGTGGATTCACCAGGCCCAGTTTGCCGGCATGTACGCCGCCGCCAAAAAGGGCTTCTACGTGGAGGAGGACATTGCTGTCACCCTCAACCCTGGCGGCCCCGACTTGCTTCCCGACCAGGCGGTTGCCGACCTGGTCGGCGGCAAGGCTGATTTCGCCATCATCGGCGGCGATCGACTCCTGGCAGCGAGGTCCCGGGGCGATCCCATCGTGCCCCGGACAGCCTACGGAACCACACCGGGGAAATACGGACTGCGCCAGGCGGTGCACGATCTCTACCCAGAGCCAGAGCGGGACGAGTCGATCGTGATGGCGTATTCGCCCGGCGACGACGCCTTTGTTATCGCCTGCGACCACTTTATGTGGCCCGGACACTCACGGGTGTATCGCTATCTTACGTAACTCCAATGGTACCTTCTCCGTCTGTCCAGGGAACCAGATCGGCCTGGCCACTCCGAGCACAAGCCATCCAGAGCGCCGAATAGGGCAATGCTTCCAAACGCTCAGGGTTAATAGCTTGACCGTACCCCGCGCATGTTCCGTGGCTCCTTTCATTTACTCGCTTCAAGGCAGCCTCTATCCGCTCAATCTCTTCTTCCACCTGTTGACCTCGCGCCAGGTTGAATTCCCACCCCACCACGAGCAGGTCGCCTTTGCCGTGACCATAGGCACCCTTGACCCACAGGCGCTCCTCCAGTCGCGCCAACTTCCCGCGGCACGATCACAGTTCTTGCTCAAGTTGCTCTCTCACACGATCCTCGTCTTTCTATCGTTCAAGCCCCTCGATCCTCCTCCTTTGAGCGAATCGCATCCAGCCAATTGCCTAATTCGCGGGCAGCGATCTCTCGCCCCCCAATGCCAAACGCCAACGCCGCTGCCACGGCAATAGCGCCCAGCAATAACCCGAAGGTCAGGTTGACAATCTCGTTGGCCAAACCCATCTGTCGCAAGGCCATGGCCCCTGTCAATACCAGGATAGCGATCCTCGCTGCCAGGGCCAGCAACCCGGCTTGAGAAGCACCACTTGCCTGTATCGTTTTGTCAGCCAGATTCGCCAGGTAGAGGCCAATGGCAAATATGATCAGTCCCAGGATCACCTGACCGGCAAAGACTATGATCTGAGCAAGCCCTTCAGCCAGCAAGTCGAAGTTCAGCATCCGGAGTGCTGCGATGCCGGCAAAGAACATGATCGCCACCAGTCCCAAGTACCCAACGATTTCTGAGGGCGTTCGGTCCCCTTCACCGGGCTCTGTGCCCAACCCCAGCCGGGCCAGAATAGCGTTGAAGCCAAGGCCCGTCAGCAGGTTGGTGATGAGCCCGGATACCACGCGTCCCACCACGTAAGCGATCCCCAGGGCCAGAAAAGCGCCAAACACCGCTGGAAGCGCCCCGAGGACGGTGTTCAACATGTTGCTGGCTGGCTCTGTAATTGCCTTCATCTTGAGCGCATCTAGTGCAGCAATCAGTACCGGGATGAGAATCAGCACGTAGACCACCAGGCCGATCAAGCTGGATAGTTTCTGCTGGCCCAGCACTGCTACCACACCCACCTGCTCGCTCAACCGGTCAATGCCGACCGCAGCCAACAGGTTGCCCACAATACGCTGTACTATGCGGGCAGCGAACCAGCCGATCACCAGAATGAGGCCAACAGCGAAGAGATTGGGCAGAGAGGCAAGAACCTGGTCAACCAGGCCTTGAACAGGCTGGAGCAAACCCTCCAACTGCAGCGCACCCAGGATGGCCGGCAAAAAGAGAAGAAAGACCAACCAGTACACGGCGTCGCCCAAGGTTTGAGCCAGCGATACTTTTCCCTCCTCCTCAACGCCCACCTGTGCGCCGAGGCGCTCGTCCAGCTTTGAGGCCGCCAACACTTTTGAAACCAAACGTCGGAGCAAAGTAGCTACCAGCCAGGCAATCAGCAGCAACAACCCTGCGCCAAGCAGTCCTGGAAGGTAGGTGAGCAACTTGTTCAGCAGTTCGTTAAGCGGTTGAGCAATGATTGTCAGACCAATGACCTGGAAGAAGGCCAATAACACGAAGAGCAAGATCAGGTAATACACGCCTTTTGCTACCCAATCTTCTATCGGGACTGCTGCCGCGTCTTCACCAGTAAAAAAGCTGGCTATTCGATTGTCCAGATCTGTGCGTTGGAGCGCTTTGCGAACAAGAACAGCGATCAACCTAGCCGCCAGCCATCCAATGATCAGGATAGCCAGCGCGGCAAGGGCATTAGGAACGACGTCTCTGAGTTGGCTGAGTATTTCTTGCATTGTCTTATCTCCTTTGGATTTGATTTTTGACCTGCTTAATCATTGAACATACTTGCTGGAAAATGGTGATAGTACCTCAAAACTCGACTATTTTCTCACCTCCCTGTACGATCAAGTCGCTATTCACGACCTTCAGAACTGCGATTTCCCCTCACTACGATAACACGGAATCGTTTATGCGCGCGTCCAAGGGAAGGGTCACCCCCGCTCCCTGCCGGCGCCACCGGTCCAAGCAGAATAGGCTGCACCTCCCCGAAGAGAACGAATAGGGGCCAGCGGCTTGTCCGGGCACCCGGAGCCTTACAGGTCAACCGCACGGACACGATCATGCTCGCCGTTTTGACCTGCCATAGCAATCACCTGATCGACCTGATTGCCCCTTGACCTGCACCTATTGAAACACCACAACAGTGTCAGTCTGATCCTTAACAAAGGCGCGGACACGGGGACTCTCCAGTGGTGCGAGTTCGCGATCTGCGTTTAGGGGATTATAGCGCAGAAAGCCCGGTCGCGCCAGATGGAGCTGCCGGCCCACACAGATATATCATGCTACGGCAATTCAGCCCCGGATACCTCGACGACTACGCCGACGTAGTGTGCTCACGGCCGCGCAACTGCATGCCACTACGTTGGAAGGAGCCCCCTTGGCGTTTCGAGCCCCAGCCCAACCCCAGCACGGCATTGGAACAGTGATCAATCTGAATGTTGTGCACTAAGCGCCACGTAGGTTACCGACCGTTCCCAGCTTTCAGCACCTCGGAAACGTAGCCAGGAGAGGCCGAGGTGATGATGGCAATTGAGGAAGCTGGTAGTTCGGGCCAGTGCTCGGCCGCCGCCAGGATTCGCTGGCGCTTCTCCTCAGCAAACAATCGGGCAACGAGGTCTCCGGCAGCAGAGAAGCGTTGTTCGGCCGCATTCGCTCTGGCTTCGGCGTTGGCAAGGTGATCTTTGGCCGCTTTTAGCTCCGACCGAAGTTCTTTGATGGTCTGCTTTGCTTTGCTTAGCTCGGGGTTCACCTCAGCTTCGGTCTCGGCCGTATTGGCCAGGATGCGAGCAAACATGAGCGAGACAAGAGGCAGGATGCCACCGAATGCAAGCGAATAGAGCTGGCGGGGGATCTTGTACTGACCGAAGACACAGTACCTGCCCTGTGCAGGTGTAGCAAAGTCCCTTCCGAATTCCACCGCGTGCCCGAAATTGGCGAGGACGGAAACACCAACGGCGACCAAAAGCCCGGCCGCGTAGGCGTTGAGGTATTGGTGGGATATTCGCCGGAGCCAAACACGACCGGCCGTGTATCGAGGGGTGGTCTCGATGTGCTTTGCCAGCTTATGAGTGAGTGCAGCAATGGCGGCCTCAAAAGCAAAGGCGGCCGCCCAGGCAGTGACCATGCCCCATTGAACGTTCAACCAGCCCACAGCCGGCGATTCAAAGCGGCCGAAGGCCCAGGCGGTATGGGGCAGCAGCACCGCGAGCAGGGCCAGGTAGATGGTCCACAAGAGTATGTTCGACCAGTTTCGCTGGCGTTTCATGTCGTCACCCCCTTTTCACCCTGAGTGACGATCCCCTGCGGTCCGAACCGCCGATCCTGCACCGCTTGACCGTTTCGAAGGTGCTCCTCCAGTGAGGACAGTCTGATCAGCCAGACCTGACCAACCTTGGTGCCTTCCAGCCGGCCGGCTCTCAACAGGCGCCTTAGATACTGTTCGTTGTACCCGACGTGCTCTGCAGCGGCTGCTACCGACAGGTGCTTTTCCAGCACCACCCCTGTCAGTCTATCTTGAGGAACGCAAAAACCCATCCCGACCTCCCACTGAATGGCCAGGGAGTTCTGCCAACTTGCTGCGTTGTTCGAAGCGCAGTTTGGCGAGAAATTCATCCCCGACCGTGGTGTGTGGTTCGGAATGGGTCCTATTAGGTGAGCCGTGCAGGATTCGAACCTGCGACAAAGGGCTTAAAAGGCCGTTGCTCAAGGCCTCCGATGTCCTCCAGAAACCGGGATGCTGGGGATCGTTCTCACTCCTCGAGGTACTCTTCCGCTAGAATGCGCGCCACCTGTTCCCGCAGATCGGGCAATTCCAGCGTGGCAGTGGTCCAGACAATCTCCCAGTTGACCGCGAAATACTGGTGCACGGCAATGTTGCGAAAGCCCACCACATCGGCCCAGGGAATCTCCGAGTGTTGGTCACAGAACTCGCGCGGCAACCGCCCGGCCGCCTCGCCGATGACGATGAGCTTCTGCAGGACGGCGCTTTGGCGCAACTCGTCCTGAACAAAGGCCACCCGCTCAACCCCGCGGAGAAAGCGGGCAATGGCGGCCGCCGCCTGCACCATGTCGGTCAGGTACAGTTTCTCACGCCGCATAGACCGACTCTGCAACTGCAAGCACGCTCTCGCGCACCAACGGCTTGAGGCCAGCCTTGGGCACAAGGTCCACCGGCCGCCCAAGGAGCTGGCCAAGCTCGCGTTGCATCCGGCTCAACGCCAGCATGCCTACCGCGGTACCGGGATGGAACTCAACCAGCACATCCACGTCGCTGTCGGGCCGAAAGTCCGGCCGCAGCACCGATCCAAAGAGCGACAGGCTTTGAATCCGGTTGCGACGGCAGTAATCGGCTATCATTCCTTCCGAAACTGGCAACTGCCTGCTCCACATCCTGGCCTCCTCAGCCAAGCACTTGTCAAGAAATAACTTCCCGCTTCGAATGCGGAATCAGGTGCACTACGCGTCCGCAAAAAGCCATGTTGTTTCTTCAAGTACCAAGACCTGGCCGCGCCGGACCGAGAGACCACGTCCTCGACCAGCTCCCGCAACACCAGCCGCTCCATCCGCAGCCATTCACCGATCACGATCGGTCGCCTTCTTTCGATCTACATTCTACACCAGGCAACGGCTTTGGCCAACCGGTCCCGGCAAGTGCGAGCGATTCCAGTACCTGGCGGAGCGCTTGATCGGGTGTGGCGCGCTCGTTCGAGTCCGGCGCCGTCATCCGGCCGATTCGCCACAAACACGCCGGCAAGGAGCGGACCCGCACATCACATCCCAGCCGCCTCCTCAGACACCAACCACCGCTTCCGCACCGCCGCCAAGCAGCTCGCAGGGTGTTGCAGAGGGACTGCGGCGACGGGGGAGAGTAGGCGGGGGTGGGGTTGGGGCGACGGGAGAGAGAGGCAGAGTTCTGATCCAGGAGGTCGAAAAAAAGTGGGGCGCGCCTGGAGGCCGTATGACGCGCGAGGTGAGCCGTGCAGGATTCGAACCTGCGACAAAGGGCTTAAAAGGCCCCTGCTCTGCCAGACTGAGCTAACGGCCCACGCGAAAAAGTATAGCATGGCGGACAAGGGGTGTCAACCGGCGGGACACCGCCGTTACTGCCAAGAATT
>WSZX01000070.1 GCA_013139935.1 Ardenticatenales bacterium | reverse complement strand
AGGGGGCGGTTCCTCGCTTGTTTTTCTACACCCTCTAGGATTGTGAAGACAGCTAGCGACGGACATGAAGACTACGTGGAAGATTCTGCAACAGCACGATTTGGCGGACGACGGGCCAAGTCGTTGTTCGCAGTGAGGAATCATTGAAATGCTGAACATCGCGCCGGACTTATGCTTTCTCGCTCCCTTGGGTCGTTGCGAGGGCCAAGTCAGCCAAGCGTTAGGCCGCTGCGGTAAATTCCATGTCTGCAACAGGGCCAAATCTCGTGAAAAAAGCACGGATCATTAACCAGTGGAAGGCCAAAACTCGACAACTCAAGACCGAGAGCTATGCACTGTATCTGGCTTGCAGGCATCCTGAAGTTCCCTGGTACGCCAAAGTATTCGCCGCGTGCGTTGTCGGATACCTCTTTAGCCCAATAGACCTGATTCCTGATTTCATTCCAGTTCTGGGATATTTGGATGACCTTATCCTGGTTCCCCTGGGTATTACCCTTGTGCTCAAGATGATACCCAAAACCGTATGGGAGGAGTGCAGGGAAGAGGCGCAAACGACCCTCAGCCAAGATCAGCCAAGAAACTGTACAGCGGCCGGTCTCATCGTTGCCATCTGGCTTTTCCTGATAGCATTGGTCATAGTTTTCATGGCTGGAATGATCAATGGGTAAGCTGCTCGATAGACAACCGCTTCGGCCGGTACACGACTGGGAGAACAAGTAGTGGAACTATTCCCAGAACTCGGATTAGGATGGCTCAATGGATGGCTTCCATTGGGTTTCCTGTATTTGATCTTCGGTATTTTGCTGGCGATATTTCCTAAAGATGTGGTCAAAAGGCTTTATGACAAGTCTGGCTGGCGTCCGAGGCCAAGAATCCTTCGCATTACAGGAAAACTGTTTGCCGTCGTCTTGTTCGGTTTAATCATCTTCACGCCATTGAAGGTTGGAGATAATGTCTTGATTCTGGGAGGCATTCTATTTGCACTTGGTCTGGTTGGGTTTGCTATTGCGCTCTTCAACTTCAAAAACACGCCATTCGGCCAGCCGGTTGCCAGAGGTCTTTATCGAGTATCACGGAACCCACAAATACTTGCGTTATCCATTTCGCTTCTGGGCATTTGTATTGCAGCAGGTTCGTGGGTGACAACATTCCTGCTTGTCGTGACTCAACTATTCTCTCATGCTCGGATCCTATCTGAAGAAAAGTCATGCTTGAAGCAATATGGTGATTCATATCGGAACTATATTAAACGTGTGCCGCGATATTTCCGATTCCGTTGAGGTGAGTTCTCAAAAGGGTTCAATGCAAAGGGCGGCCGAACCCAACATGCGGCCGACCGGGCCTACGCTCCGATCGTTGAATGGGGTTGCGGGTGCCACGGCCTCACTTGGCCGGCCGTCTTACGCGAGACCCGGCGCGGCGTGTGAATCGCGCATTGGGCAGCAGCAGAACTTGGCAAATGACCGCGGTTTGCTCAAAGGGGGATGAAGAGGGTGGAGATGCTCAAGGAACAGACATTCAATGCAGACGGTGTGACGATCAACTTCGCTGAGGGGCCGCCATCTGGGCCTCCACTCGTGCTGCTCCACGGAGGAGGTGACCGTTGGCAGCATTTCCTGCCCATTATCCCGAATCTCGTGATGAGGTGGCATGTTCATGCGTTGGATTTGCGGGGACACGGCAAATCTGGTCGTGCGCCGGGTCAGTACCGCCCTGAACACTATGTGGCAGACATCGTGGGGTTTGTTCAAAGTCAGTTCACAGAACGTGTGATTCTCTTCGGCCACTCGTTGGGTGGGTGGATTGCTCTCTTGGTTGCCGCGGAACTGATGGAGGAGGTGCGGGCGATTATTCTTGGCGACCCACCCCTGTGCATTGAGCGTTTCTTGGCAATTGAGGGCAGTGAGCAGAGGATAAGCCAGTGGTGTACCTTTCGGGGTCTCGCTAGTTCAGAGCTTACGATGCCGGAGCTGGTCTCCGCACTGGCGGATCTGCCGGTACCGGTGCCGGGGCAAGACACACCGATCCGGTATGGGGATCTCCCCGGTATGGATGCGGTTCATCTTCGAGGCTGGGCAAAGGCCTTGAGCCAGGTTGACCCTGATGCAGCGGAGTATCACGCCGAAGGGCGCCTGAATGAGTACGTGGAGAAAGTAGACTTGGACACAGCGCTGCGGCGGATGACCTGTCCTGTGCTTCTGTTGCAGGGAGATCCGTCGCAGGGAGGGCTTCTCTCAGACAGTGATGTGGAACACGCCCTGTCCCTCCTTTCCGATGGACTGCATGTGCAGTTGGAGGGTGCCGGTCATGATTTGGGGTTGGCCACGTGGAAGGTGGCTCCGCTTCTGCGAGCGGTGACAGGGTTTCTCGAATCGCTCTGAGAGGTAGGCCACAATGGAAACAGCGCGTCAGACTCGGCGGATGCTGCCGCTCCACCAGCCGGTCAAGCCGACCTTGCTGTCGAGAGTTTCTGTGAGAGCGTTTACGTTGTTGAGGCGTACTGCATCCATTTTGGTCACACTGTGCGAGCCGCCAGGCGGCTTGTGTGCGGTCCGTTAGCCGGCTCGAGATGGCTTCACATGAGCGTTAGGAAGCTG
>WSZX01000077.1 GCA_013139935.1 Ardenticatenales bacterium | reverse complement strand
ATCCGCGTCACCCTTGCTGCCATAGATCGCCGTGGAAAACGTGTCGGCTCATGAACAAAGAATTCAAGCACGAGAAGTCCGCCCGGGAGCGAGACGAACACTGGCTGGCGACTCGCCGGCCGCTGGACGATACGAGTCCGTACGACGAACAACTGTTGGCGATTATCCGCGATGTTCGGTCGGACGGCAAACTGACGGCCGACGGCTTTAACCGGATCGTGCGCCGCCATCCCTACGCCGGAAAGCGAACCTTTAACAAGAGGCAACTGGTGGCGGCCTACCATCGATTCTGCGCCGATGGGCGGCTGCCCTTTGAACGCGAAACGCTCCGCAAACTCCAGCGAAAACCCACCCGCACCATCTCTGGCGTTGCCCCGGTGGCAGTGCTGACCAAGCCGTATCCCTGTCCCGGACAGTGCATCTTTTGTCCCACTGTCGATGGGCAACCCAAGAGCTACCTACCCGACGAGCCCGGCGCAGCCCGCGCTGCCAGCCTGCACTTTGACCCCTTTACGCAGACGGCGGTCCGCATCAGCACCTTTGAAGGATTGGGGCACAGTACCGACAAGGTTGAGTTGCTGATTCTCGGCGGGAGTTGGTCCGCCTACCCTGCCCCTTATCAGGAATGGTTCATCCGCCGCTGCCTGGAAGCGATGAACGATTGTGAGGCTGGCTCTCTCCTGGAAGCTCAACTGGCGAACGCAAAGGCGCGGCATCGCAACGTGGGGCTGGTGATCGAGACCCGGCCGGACATGATCACACCGGCTGAAATCGGCCGGCTCCGCCGCCTGGGAGTTACCAAGGTGCAGCTCGGCGCCCAGAGCCTCGATGACCGGATTCTGCGGCTCAACAGGCGGGGCCACACGGCAGCCCAGACGCGCTCTGCCGTGCGCCTCTTGCGCCTGGCCGGCATGAAGATCGCCGTCCATTGGATGCCCAATCTTTACGGCGCAACGCCCGAGTCGGATCTGGCCGACTTTGCCCGCTGGTGGGACGACCCATCACTGCGGCCCGACGAGATGAAAATCTACCCCACGGCGCTGCTGCAGGGGACCGAACTCTACCATCTGTGGCAGGCAGAGGAATATGCTCCCTATCCCGAGCCCGACCTGATAGATCTGGTTGCCGCCTGCAAGACGCTGGTCCAGCCCTATTGCCGGATCAACCGGGTCATGCGGGACATCCCGGCCGGCAACATCGTGGAGGGCAGTAAAAAATCCAACCTGCGGCAGATTGTGCAGCAGCGACTGACCAAACAGGGCGCACGGTGCTCCTGCATCCGCTGCAGCGAGGTGCGCGCAGGGCAGGTGTCGCTCGACGAACTCCGTCTCGATGACCTGGCCTACCGCACCGATGCAACCGAGGAGCGTCTTCTCCGCTTCCTGACCCCAGGCAACAAGCTGGCCGGATACCTGCGCCTATCCCTGCCGGACATCGACGTCACACCAGTCATGGCCGAACTCAAAGGTCATGCTGTGATCCGAGAGGTACACGTGTACGGACCAGCCTTGGCAATCAGCAGCACGAGTGAGGGAGAAGCACAGCACATTGGCCTGGGGGAGCAACTGGTCCGGCGGGCCATCCAGATCGCCCGCTCGGCCGGCTATGGCCGTGTTGCCGTCATCGCTGCCGTCGGCACACGGGACTATTATCGCAAGCACGCGTTCCAGTTGGGAGAACTGTATATGAGCCGGCCCGTCTAGCCGGCCCGATCCCATCCTGCATCGCTCCCCCACGGCCGGTCCATATCCACACCCTCGTGAACCCCGTTTGCCGCGCGCACCCGGCGCGTGGCCCCGCTCACCCTTTTCCCGGCGCCTTGAGAGTGTAGAAAAACGAGCGCTGCGCCGTCGCCGCAGCCGCTTTTTCAACACCCTCCGCCTTGAACCAGATTGGCCCGATGCCGGATTCAGCAGCTATCGGAAGAGCATCGCGGCTAGTCGTCTGTATCTCGCGCCACCGGCAGCCGAATGGTGAACTTGCTCCCTTCGTCCAGCCTGCTCTCTACGTCAATATCGCCACCGTGGACCCGGACCAGCCCTTGCGCAATAGCGAGGCCAACACCGATGCCGGGTTGCTCATGCTTGTCGCGGTCGATCTGCCGAAAGCGCTCAAACACGTGCGCCAGGTCCCCGGGCGGTATGCCAGATCCGCGATCGACCACATCAACGAATACAAAGTCGTGATCCTGGTACACGGCGACGTCGATCCGAGCATCCGGCGCGCGCGTGAACTTGATGGCGTTCCCGATTAGCGCACCCAGCGCTCGCGAGATCTGACCGGGCACAATGCGAACCGGCGGCAGGGGATCAGCCACGCTCAGATCTATCGCTAATCCTTTCTCGGCCGCCATGCGTTCATATCCCTTGACCCAGGAGCTAACCAGCCGGCCGAGATTCCTCTCAATACGCGAAAACTGGGCATATTCCTGGCCGTAAACGTCAGTGTCGATCTGCACCAGAGTGAGCAGGTTCTCGATAACCTGGTTGAGACGCCGGGATCCATTCTGTATCCCATCCAGGAACAACTTCATCTCGTCGGGGCTGATCGATTGGGGTGTGTCGGCCAGCAGATCGGTGTATCCCTGGATATAGGTTAGCGGTGTGCGGAGTTCATGGCTGAACATGGTAACGATCTGGCTCTGGAGCTCGTCGAGCTGCGCCAGCGCCTGCTGCCGGATCATGGCAAAACGGTCCAGCTTGTTCTGGACGTGGATCAGCAGTTCCTCCAGATCAAATGGCTTTGTCAGGTAGGCATCTACCCCCTCGCGCAGCCCCTTGCGGACATCTTCTTGATCGCTCTTGGCCGTCAGAAAGATGAACGGGATGCCGGCGCTCTCGGGACTGGAAGCCACTGCCCTGTGAAACTCATATCCGTCCATCTCGGGCATCATGATGTCAGATATGATCAGATCAGGCTGCACCTGTTGGAGCACCTCCAGCCCTTTCCGCCCGTCGGTGGCTTGGATCGTCTTGTATCCTTGCATCTCTAGTGTATCGCTCATCCCCTCCAATAGAGCAACGTCATCTTCAACCAAGAGAATGATCACCTTTTCCATCGCGTATCTCCTGCTTTTACTCGATCTGGGAGCTGCCCGTCGCGCGATATCTCCGCCACTGCGCCGGTATTCTGGTGCCAGCCAGCTCAACGATCCCATCGGCCGCGATGGAATAGCGACTGCTGCAGGTTGAGCAGAACAGGCTGGCGGCATCTCTCCGCAGCGCCTGCTTGCCGCACACCGGACAACGCAGCAACTCTTCCATCCACGTTGCCCCTCTGCTCTGCTGGACAGGCCAGCCATGAATCGATGAGGGATCGGCTGGCTTCTTCCCCCACACCAGGTCGTAATCCTTCTGCCAGGCACGGACCTGCACGTTCCGCAGACCCAGAGAAATCAGCATTGCTCGGAACTCTTGCTTGGGCCAGCTCTTGCTGGGCATCACTTTCCTCTCCCAACCCCGACGGCGGCTCGTAAACACATATCCCCCGGGTCGCGCCACGCGGACCATCTCCGCCAGCACCTGTGGTGGTTTCGGCATGAATTCCAATGCTTCCATGCAGGTGACAAGGTCAAAGCTGGCATCCGGGAAAGGCAACTGCATGGCGTTTTGCCAGATGAGGGTGAGCCGGTCTGGGTAGCCGGCCGCCTTGCTCGCCGCCTTTGACAGCATTCTGCGTGCGTAATCCAGGCCTACGATGCGCCCGTTAAAGGTAGAGGTCTCTAACAGCAACATAGGAACCCGGCCGGTTCCGGTGGCCACATCCAGCACCAGCGACGCCGGGCGATCCGGCAACACAGACAGAAATGGGCGGGAAAGGCACATGGCTTCGAGCCTTGGATCGAATTCTTTCATTGCATCGTACCGGTCTGCGATCCAATTATACATCAATGCCACCGCTTTGGCCCCCAGATAGGTACCCTCGGTCGTAACCAATAGCCAGTATGCCACCAGGCATGCCAGCAGCCCCCCGCCCGCAGTCAAGAGAGCGGGCCAACTCATAGGGCTGTTGCTGCCACCAACATCGCTGCCAGAAAGGGCCACTGGGCCAGCCGGATAGCGGCATGTCCACCCAATCCGGCCGGGCGCCAGGGAAGGAGCGCCAGTTGCGGAAAGTACAGGCCTCCCACGGCCGCTGCCGCCAGCGGCCGGTGCACCGCCGCCAGCGAAACCACCATCGTCCCCTGCCCTACGGCCAGCCAGAGGCCTCCACTCTTTTCTCGGCTCGTCAGAACCAACCCCGCGTACGCCACCACCAGCCCGATTCCAAGCGCGAGGCACGGCCACCTCAACCGGCCAAACACCAAAACCCCTCCTAGCCAGGGGATGCCAATCTCCACCGCCGCCTGCGCAAAAGGGCTGGCGTTGCCATCGGCCGAGCCGAAAAAGAGCACCATCTGGATGATGGCGAGCACGGCCAGGGTAAGCAGTACAATCCTGGGGCCAAGCACAAAGCTGAACACCAGTGCCAACGGCAACCCCATGAGAATGGCGCCCAGTTGAGTGCCCCGCCGGGGCCAGAGCTCCACCTGACCCCAATGGCGCAGATCCGTCCACCATCTGGCGAGCCGGCCGGCGGGAGAGCCAGGCTGCGCATACGGGACCACTCCGGCAGTCAGATTCGTGCCGGGCCACTCATTCCAGCGTTCGCGCAGGCCAGCCCAATCGGTGCCCGCCACCGCCCACCAGAGGTTCGCCCACCCCAACTCGGCCAACAAGAGTAACACCGCAGCCCTGAGAAGGGCGCTCCAGCTCCAGTGAAACGCTCCGCTCGCGAGGATACCGGCAACGGTTGCCGCCAGTGGCCCCAGCCAGAGGCCATCGAGCCGGACCCAGCCACTCAGCCGGAGTAGTCCGCCGGTCGGGGTATTTGATGATGAAGACACTACCTGCTCCATGGACGTTTATTGTACGCGGCTCAATGAGGCGGGTCAAGGATTGCCACCGAGCTTGGAAACGAATTCGCACAATGCATCTGTCGTCGGCCGAGTGCATTATTGACGGGGGCGACCCCGATCCCGTCTCCCTCCTGCAGGAACGGCGCTTTGTCTGTCTTCCGACACTCCCCCCACCTGCATGTCGGCGAAACCCGACCCTGGCTCGGTGCCAGGAGCCAGGCCACGACCGGTCGATGGCGCAGTCGAACAGCCCGGCAAAGGCTGAATCGATCACTCCCGGCATGCACGTTGTGATTGAGGTATACTTGGCTATGCACTTGTTAAGAAACAACTTCCCGTTTTGGATGGTGAATCAGGTGCGCTCCGCGGCCACAAGAATGCCAAGTTGTTGTTGAACAAGTACTTTGGCACGCTCTTTGCACCATCAGCAATGATATGACTGCCAAGAGATCGCTCCTACTGCTTCTGAGCCTCCTGGCGATTGCCGGGCTGGCTGGGGCGGCTGGCGTGCCCGCTGCCCAGGGCATGCCGGTCCCTGACACTCCACCGAGCCCGGCCGCGATGGAACGGGCGATTACCGGCATCCCGGGTCTGCCCCTCCTTGATCAAAGAGAGCCCGGCCTGAGCCAGCCGTCCGAATACGGGGTGGCCTTTATCAGCGCGGCCGACGCCCCGGCATCTGGGGCTCGCTACCAGCAGGGGATCGCCACCGGAGCGGACTGGAACCGGTGGCCGCTCTACTGGTACAACGTGGAGACCAGCCCGGGCGAGTTCAATTGGAACTATGCCGATGTGTGGTTGGGTGATCGGCTGGCGACGAACCTGGCTGACGACGTAATCGCAGCGGACCTGGCGCACGGGTTCCGGACCGAAGTGATCCTGATGGGTACGCCGGGTTTCTATGCCAGCGGGGGGCAGGTGAACACAGCTCCGCCCCAGGTCGGCCACCGGCCGGCCGGCTGGCGGGACCCCTCAAAGAGCGTCCTGACCCCGCAGAGCCCCGCAACCACCCTCCCCACCGGCCTTTACACCCCGGTCTTTGGCGACGGGACCGATCGGCCGGGCTTGGAGAAAACGATCAACGAGAACAACAAGTGGGCACAGTTTGTGTTTCGCGCAGTGGAGCGTTACAGTCCTGCAGGCATCACCCACTGGGAGATCTGGAACGAGCAGGATTATACTTTTTTCTGGTCTGGAACGGCGACCGAATATGCGCGGCTGCTCAAGGTCGCCTATCTGGCAGCCAAGCACGCGGACCCGGATGCCCAGGTCATCTTTGGCGGTCTGGCCAACCTGGAGCGCCTCAACTTTCTGGCCGATGTGCTGGCCGTCCTGGCGGGGGACTCGATGGCCCCGGATCATGATTGGTTCTTTGACATCCTGGCAACCCACAGTTACAGTAATTCATGGGAATCATGGTTCCACGTTTGGCGGGCCAACAGAACCCTGGGCAACTATGGGTTAGAGAAGGAGATCTGGGTCAACGAAAGTGGCTCACCGGCCTGGGACGACTATCCGGGACCGACCTGGGACCCCAGCAGCGGATTCCGCTCCACCATGGAAGAGGGGGCGGCCTATGTGATCCAGAGCGCGCTCTATGCCCGGTTCGCCGGCGCCGATGTCATCTTTCATTTCCAGCTCTACGACGACTGCGGCAATGACCCGGGGGGAACCGACTTTCCACCCAACAGCGGCGAGTGGTGCAACGACCACGACTATTGCGCCGGCGATGCCTTTGGCCTTTTTCGCAACCCGGCCGATGGGCCCTGCTACCGGCAGCACCCTACGCCAGACACGGCGCGACCCGTATTTGACGCCTATCGCGTATTGTCAGAGCACTTGCGCGGGCTAGAGCCCCTGTGGCGCGAGCGGCCGGACGGCGGTTCCACGGCTTGGCCACAAGAGTGGATGGCCTTTTACCGGCCGTCTGCCCGCGAACGAGTGCTTGGGCTCTGGACACGCGATGGAGCGGCCGAGACAGCCATCGTGGCAGCCACCGGCACGAGCGCGCTCTTGATTGATCAGGCCGGGACCACTGCCACTCTGGAGCCGGTGAATGGGACCTATACCCTCCAGTTGGGGCCGGCCACAAATCAGAACACATACGCAGGGCCATACAACAATTTTGCCATCGGCGGCCCCCCGCTGATCCTGATTGAGACCGATACGCTGCCGCCCGAGGTCACCGCCAGCGTTCCATCCGTCACTGGCGCATCCATCCCGGTGTCGTGGCCCGGAGAAGATACAGGCTCTGGGATAGCCCATTATGACGTCTGGGTGAGTGTCGATGGCGGCCCCTTGACCCTCTGGCTGGATGACACTCCCGAGACCGGCGCGAGCTATGCTGGTGATCCAGGACACACGTACGGCTTTGCCGCCACCGGCCGGGACCAAGCTGGCAACCAACACGGCCCGCCCACCGAACCGCAGACGGTAGCGGTGGTAGGCAGTACAAGTATCTTTTTACCGCTGGTGACACATGGGGATGGGTAGGGGCAGTGGTTGATGGCCAACAGGCTGAGCGCTACCTTGCGCGCTCCGCGCCTGGTATTCACGATCGTGCTCCTGCTGGTCGCCTTTGCCCATGCCTCTGACACTGCTGGCGGCGCAATTGCCGATTCTCCTCACGTCAGGTGGGCTAACCTGACAATATCAGGACTCGAGTTCTCGGCCGGGACACTCGATGGGGCAATAGTAACCGTCGACGGGGTAACTCTGAGCGGTACCTACACCTCGCCCCCCATTGTCGCTCCATTTCCCTTTACCGATGTAGGACCGCAATGGATCGGGGCCAACGATGGGCTGGAACTGCGCACCAGCCTCGACGGCCAGGCGTGGAGTGACTGGGTAAGAGTGGAAGGGGAGCCGGATTGGAGGCGACCTGACGCGAGAGAAATCCCCGAATGGGTGGGCGACCTGGTACCCGTGCCCCAATCCATCCGTTGGCATCGTTATGCCCAATACCGGTTGCTCCCTGACCAGGCACCCGACGGGAGCACGCCCCTGCTGCGCCGCATGGTCCTCTCCTTTATTGATGCCGGCATCACGCCCCAGGTCCCTGCAGCCCACCACCCAACGGATGAGCCGCTGCCCGTACTGTCACTTGATGGCTTGCCCAAGCCGCCGGTCACAAGCCGCACCGCCTGGGGTTGCCC
>WSZX01000494.1 GCA_013139935.1 Ardenticatenales bacterium | reverse complement strand
CCGGCCGTCCGTTGGGCAACACCGGGCGCAGCGCCCAGCAGGAAAACCCGCCATCCTTTCTCAGCAGCTCGCTCGGCAATCAACGGCACTCCGTCCGACCCGGTGACCCGTTCCGGGAGGGCCGGTTCGGTGCCGCGGCCGGCCCGGTTCAGCCATTTCGCAGCCCACAGCAACCCGATTCCATCTGCCAGGCAGAGGGTAGCCCGTTCCAGCACCAGGCGGAAGACGGCGTCGCGCCGGGCGATCATGATGAATTCCGGGTTGACGGTGGCAATCTGATACGCGTGACCGGCGCCAACCATTCGGCCGATCCAATCCAATAATCCTTCAAAGGTAATGGGGTGGAGCGGTACGCCCAGGATTGATACAGTGGTAGGCAGTCCGTCGACTGAGCCCGAGTCCGAGAGTTCGGGTGCCTCGCCCGCCGGGGCCTTTCCGGCCAGGATCGATTCGGACGCCGCCACGACCTGTTCAACGGTGATCATTGCCATGCAGGTACGCTCGGGGCAGCCACTCGGCGTGCCCAGGCCCAGGTGAGTGTAGGCGCACGGGCTGCACGCGCTCCCCGCCCGGACAATGGCGAGTTTCGCCGGCGGTAGAGCGGGCGCCCACGCGCGATGATTGGTGGGACCAAATAGGGCGACGGTCGGGGTGCCCACTGCCGATGCAACGTGCTGCACACCGGAATCGGCTCCAACCAGGAGATCGCAACGGGCCAGGACGGCGGCCAGTTGGGGTACTGTCGTCCGGCCGCCCAGGTTGACAGAGCACTCCCCCAAGCCCGCGGCCAGTTCCTCGGTTCCATCAGCCAGAGTGCCCACGATGATGATCCGGGCTCCCAGGCCCTCGGGACCCAGATGTCTTCCCAGTTGGACGAACTTTTCCAGTTCCCAACGACGCGCAGTGCTATAGCCGCCAGACCCTGGATGGAGAGCAACGATCGGCCGGTCTGCAAGGGCTCCCGTTCCAGGGAACAGCAATTCAGCCGCCCGGTCGGTGTCCATATCGGTCAGCTCGATTGCTGGCCTCTCATGGTATGGGGGGGCGCTGGCGTCAACCGAGGCTCCAGCCGCGGCCGCCAGTTCTAGCCATAACTCCAGTTCCGGTCTGGCCCCGAAACCCGGGTCCGCGATGCGGTGGCTGAGAAACCAGCCCCGGCCATTGTCCAGTCCAACCCGCCGGGGCGCGCCGGTCACCAGCATCAACGCACCATGCTTGAGGGCGCCAAAGCGCAGGGAGAGATGGTGAAAGAGCAAGACAGTGTCATACCGCCGGGCGCGCAACTGGCGAGCGAAACCGATCAGATTTCCCCAACGAGCCGGGTGCAGGCTCTGCAACAGGTGATCGAATTGATACTTGTCCAAGAGCAGCAACTCGTCAATGAACGACAGATTCTGCAACGCGCCTGCGCTCCGCGGAGTGGCGAGAACATCCAACTTGGCGGCCGGGTACGCGTGGTGGAGCGCCCGGAGGGCGGGCGTGATGAGGAGCAGGTCACCGACGTCCGCCAGCTTGACGGCGAGGATGCGGTCAGGTTTGGATGGTGGGTCGCTGGTCATGCGATGCTCTCGATCGCCGCCAGGACCTGCCGGGCACATCTCTGCCACGAGAACCGTTGGAGGTTGGCAAAACCACGCCGCGTGAGGCCACTTCGCAGTGACTCATCCGTCAGGACATGTCGAATGGCGGTCGCCAGCCCGGCCGTGTCAAGCGGGTCCACCAACAAGGCAGCATCTCCCGCGACTTGAGGCAGAGAACTTGTGTTGCTGCAGATGACAGGCGTACCACAGGCCATTGCCTCCAATACGGGAAAGCCGAATCCTTCATAAAGCGAAGGGAATAGAAAGGCGGTGGCCCCGGAGATGAGGGCCGCCTTGTCTTCCTCAGCGATAAACCCGGTGATGTGCACAGTCGGTCCCGCCTGCCGGGCGTATTCCAGGATGGGTCCAGCGAGCCAGCCTGGGCTTCCGGCCAGCACGAGCAGTGGTCCGGGCTCGGGTGAGGGGCTACCCGGAGAATCGACTGCCCGGGTATACGCGTCTATGAGCCGGATGAGATTCTTGCGTGGCTGGAGCGTGCCGAGATACAGAAGATAGGCTCCTTCGCCCGGACATCCCGCCAGAGGGTCGGGGAAACCGTAGCGTTTCCGGAGGGCTGTCAAACGCGCCGGGTCGTGGACCGGATGGAGGTCCTCATCATAGCCCGGATAGGCGACCACGATTTTGCCCGGGTCCGTCTGGTACTGGTCGATGAGATCTCGGCGGGTTGCCTCTGAATCGGCAATGACGACCGAGGCGCGACGTGCATTCCAGCGGGTGGACCAGTCCAGGTACAGCCGGTTCAAGGCCGGGTGTGCCCAGGGAAACACACGGTAGCCCAGGTCGTGAACGGTAACCGCAGCCGGACCCGGGAAAGCGAATGGCAGGACGTGTGAAGGGACATAGAGAACGTCCGGCCGCCGGCTGGACAGCTCAGCAGCCAGTCGCAGGTGGGTCCAGAGGCGGGGGAAGGGGATTACTCGCTCTTCGATAGTGGGCTCGGAGGGGAACAAGTTGGCCTGAGGAGCCCGGTTCAAATAGAGCCGGAAGTGGTGTGGTGAAGGACGATCCTCATCCTTGATCGCCAAGAGCGCCTGGATGAGGCGTAGCGAGTAGGCTTCGGTTCCAGTTCGATGGGCGACAGTGGCCCGGCTGGCGTCAATTCCAATCAGCATGCCACTCATTGTAGGCGCGAATCGCCATGGAGACAAGGGAGGGGGGTCTCGAAAACATCAAGACGCCGCTACCTCTCTCTCGCCCAGCGCCGGGGACCTTTTTTACACGCTCACAAGACATCGCGACCGGTGGCATTAGCCAGCGCAGCGGCCGAAATCGGACCGGAGCGCAAGACGGCAAACGTCGCCGCCCCCGGCGCAGAGCAATCCACAATCGTCGATGGCACTCCACCAAAGGCTTCGCCACCATCAAGGATAGCGGCAATCCTGCCGCCCAGCGTCCTGCGCACCACCGCCGGATCGGTGGTTGGAGGTTCGCCCGAACGATTGGCGGACGTGACCGCTAGAGGAGCACCCGCCGCAGCGATGAGGGAGCGGGCCAGCGCGTGGGCGGGGACGCGGACGGCAACGGTGGAGGTTCTGCTTATCTCGGCCGGGACCGCCGGTCCTTTTGGCAGCACGAGCGTCAGCGGACCGGGCCAGAAAGCAGCCGCCAACCGAGCAGCCGTTTCGTTCACGTCCTCCGCCACCAGCGGCAGATCGGCCAGGGATGCCAGCAATATGGGGATGCCTTTTCCCTCCGGCCGCCCTTTGACAGCATATAGTCGAGCTACGGCTCTCGCTGGGCCTGGGCCCAGCGAGAGCAAAGCGCCCACTCCATACACGGTGTCGGTTGGAAAGGCGACCAATCTCCCGGCGCGAAGCAGGGCGCAGGCCTGTTCCAGCGCCGTCGGGTCGCTAGCCGGGAGGGTAATAGTTTCCGTGGGCCGCCAATCACCCACTGTCGGTTCCCCCCGCTGGTTCCTGTCGGCCGAGGACCCATCGCTCCAGTGCCACCGCCACGCCAGCTTCCCCTATTGGAGG
>WSZX01000058.1 GCA_013139935.1 Ardenticatenales bacterium | reverse complement strand
GCGCCCTGCACACACCCCCCAATCCCTTGACACGGTCGCGAAAACAGGTTGTGTCCGAATTCATGTCCGAAGCCCAGAGGTGATGATTGAGAGGCCGACCAGGTCATTCTCTCCCACAATGCCTCCGCGGCCGCCATCGTCATCGGCTGGGCCGCCACCATATGCTGTCCCTGGGCATGCCCTATCCCGGTTGCCAGCACTGCCCCAACGGCGCCGTAGATCGCGGTCAGTCTAGAGGAATTGCGGAACATGGGGTCCGCCTGGGATCTCGTCGCCGGTTCGGACATAGAGGGTTTCCACGATCGCGACCAAGACGGAGAGGACCAGCGTCAGAGGAGAAAAACGGTAAACGGTGGTGATGGCAGATTGCTATCGAGCCAGCACAAGCGCCTCCGAATTTGATCTTCTCCCATCTCCCCCCCCGAGCTAACGTGCCTGGATTCGGTTCAATATCTCGGCCAGCCGCCGTAGGTGCAACTTTTCTTCATCAACGATGCGCGTGATCACCTTTTTGTCCGAGTCAGAGACCATGTCGCGCAGGTCGTGGAAGAACAGAATCGTCTCCTTTTCAAAGCCTATCGCCATGCGCAGGGCCTCCTTCTCGTCGGTCACTTGCTCGGCGAGGGACAGAGCTTTGTCTTGCCCCTGAAAAAAGGCGCTCTGGACGGTGGCTTGCAGGTATATCAGGTATTGATCCCACTGATCGGCCGGCATGAGCGACCGATCCCAACTGACCTGGGATAGCTTCTCAAAAGCTGCATAATGTTGCACCTCTTGCTGGGCCAGATCCTCGAAAAGGGCCTGGACCTCGGGAGACTTGGCTTTCTGCGCCACAGTCCGGTAAAAGATCTCGCCTCCCTTTTCTATCTCGAGTGCCATCTCAACGATGTCGGTTGCTCTAAAGATCGCCATTTGTGCCTCCTGTTCTTGCTCAAGCGTGCCAGTAAAGCTGTTCTCGCAGGCGGATTCCTCCAGGGAGAATCTCTCCTGGCGGTGCCTTTTTCCCCTGTGCCCGCTGTTCCGGGAAAAAGGGGGCAGTGTCTGCTGTTGATGGCCAGGGACGTCAACCTGGTCTCACCAGGGATGCTGGATAACCTCTTCCCGACATGCTCCCGTGGCCAAGCCGTCTCGCGCCGCAACGGCCGGGGTGGCACGCTCCACGCCTTGGGCCTGCTCTTCTGTACCCTCCGCGAACAAGTTGTCTCGCCGGCGGGCCCGGGTCGCGTCAGTCTGGCGATTGACTAGGCGCGTTGTTTCTCTAGATCATAGTCCCAGCACTTGTTAAGAAATCGCTTTCAGCTTTGAACACGGAATCAGGTGCACTCCGCGCCCACAAGAAGGCCAAGCTGTTCTTGAACAAGTACCAGTAGCCAGGGCCGTCCGCAAAAAAGGCAGCGTTGCGGGTGATGTCGGCTTGGTGCTCGGCCGGCACGTCTTCTTCTTCGAAGATGGCCTCTGGCGGGCAAACGGACATGCAAGAACCGCAATCAATGCACGCGTCTGGGTCGATGTAGAAAGAGTCGCCCCATTCGGAATCATCCCTTGCGGCAGGAACGATGCAATCCACGGGACAGACTTCCACGCAGTCACCCTGGCGAGTGCAGAGAGATGTGATGATGTGAGCCATTACGCGACACCTCCAGTTGTTTGCAGGATCCCCCGGACCCTCCTGCTAGTCAGCCAATTCGATTTCCTTGCTGCTCTCCCACAGCCCGTGGATGTTGCACAGGGCCAGGGCGTGGAGCGTGCCGGGCTGGCTGATCCTCAGCGATGCTGTCACCTGGTGGTGGGTGTAGATGGGACCCTTGTTCGGGCCGGCAGTGGACTCACCATGGGCGGAGAACTCAAAGCGGCCGACCTGGTGGGTGAACTGCTTTCCCGCAGGGTGGAAGTACAGGGTGATCCAACTGATGTGATGTTCGGTGGTATTGGGATGGGCAATCTCCTTGCCCAAGCCCACCCTGACCTCAAAGAGTTCGCCTGCTGTTACCTGGTCTGCGCACTCGATGACGGGCATGTGTTTCTCTTTTTTCCAGTCCGCCTGCTGGATGCGTTCGCTCAATTTTGCCATGATACTTGCCTCCTGCTACTGATGAGTTTAGAGGGTGTAGAAAAAGGGGCCGCGGCGACGTAAGACAGGGATGGGGGTGGGGTTGGGCCGCAAGGCGGCCCAACCCCACCAGCTTTCCTCACCTGCACTGCCCGCAGGCGCAAGTGTGTGCAGCAGCCGAACTGCCGAGGGAACGGCATCCTGTCTGTTTTTCAACACGCTCAAGTCTACCATGAGCACTTGTTAAGGAATAACCCCCGTTTCCAGTGGTGATTCACGGGTAGAGCGGTCACAATAACGCCAAGCTATTCTTGAACAAGTACGAGAGCCTGTCTGGCTCCTACAACAACGCAACGAGTTGGGAGACAAACCCATGGTGCCGAATATTTGGCCGGCGCAACCGGACCATCGGCGTCTGCCCGCAAGTCTACATCGTGCCCTCTGGGTGTTGTCAGAGACCCCGGTGCGCCAGCGTTCCGAGATCTCCAAGATGGCATGCCTGTGTCCATGCCTGGTGAGTGTGACGGCAATCTGCCACACCAAACTCAACAGGCCCGCTCGGAGCCCTGCTATCAGGTTCTTGGGCAATACTCTCTGCACTTGTTAAGGAATAACTTCCCGTTTTGGATGGTGAATCAGGTGAACTCCGCGGCCACAAGAATGCCAAGTTGTTGTTGAACAAGTACTTTGAGAGTGTCTAGCTGGCTTTTAGTTTCTGGATCTCGCCCTCGAGGAAATCGACGTGGAATTCCTCCTCGTGCATGAGGCGTTCCAGGGCAGTCCTCAATGGCTTGGAATCCGCCTCTTCCAGCGCCAGCCGGTATTTGTTGACGGCGGCTTTTTCGTCTTCGATCATCACGTTCAGAAATGTTATCCAATCCATCGCTTCTTCACCTCTATTCTGGCTTCCACGCCATCCAGACCTTGCCCACCAGGTCCGGCCCTGGAGTGAGGGTCGCTTGGCCGGGCTCCCAACCGGACGGGGTAACCTCGCCGGTGGCCCGTACATGCTGGAAGGCCTTGATCTGGCGAATCAACTCGTCAGGGTTGCGGCCAACGGCCGGGGTGAGGACCTCCATGGCCTGAATGATTCCATCTGGGTCTATGAGGAACCGGCCCCGGATGTCCACGCCGGCCGCCTTGTCGTACACACCGTACGCACGGCCAATTCGCCCACCCTGATCAGAGAGCATAGGGAAAGGAATGCCGCCCTCTACCATCTTGGACAACTCGTCCTCGTTCCAGATCTTGTGGCTGAATCGGCTGTCGGTGCTGATAGATAGCACCTCGACACCCAGCTCTTTCAACTCGGGATACTTGACGGCAACTGCCGACAGTTCCGTCGGTCAGACATAAGTAAAGTCGCCGGGGTAAAAGCACAGAACTACCCATTGGCCCTCATAGTCTGACAGCTTGAGGTTTTTAAAGCCCTCGCCGGCAACATATGCCGAGGCTTTGAAATCGGGCGCCTTTTCGCCCACGCGTGCAGTTGTCATCATTCCTCCTTGACGGCTAGAACTCGCGATACTTCTTTTTTGGCAGGCCGCAGATGGGGCATTTATCTGGCGCCTCGCCGATGACCGTGTGTCCACAAACCGGGCAGACGAAGACCGGTTCATCCGCAATGTCCTTTTCGGCCGCCACCGACTCTTTGGCCTCGCCGTACAGCACCTCGTGGATCTTTTCCGCCTCCAGTGCAAAGTGAATGCTACGGATGGCACCCTTTTCTTCCTGGAGTTTGGCCACGGCGTCAAAGGCGGGATACATCTCGGTGTTTTCATGGTTCTCGCCCTCGATCGCGGCCGCCAGGTTGGCGACGGTGTCGCCAATGCCGCCCAGTTCGCGAAGGTGATTTGTGGCATGAACCCGTTCAGCGTAGGCAGTGGCCCGGAACAGCCGCGCCACGTGCGGGTAGCCAGCCCGCTCTGCTTTGTCGGCAAAGGCCAAGTACTTGATGTTTGCCTGGCTCTCGCCGGCAAGAGCGGCTTCCAGATTGGCTTGAGTCATCTTTCTCATGATGTCCCTCCTTAAGAAATCGATTGTTGCGCCATCCGCGGCGCTCTATGCACTTGTCAACGAATAACTTTCGGTTTTCAATGGTGATTCACATGTAGAGCGGTCACAGAACCGCCAAGTTGTTTCTGCGCACGTGGCAAGCCGGGCTATTCCGTCTCCGCTCCTTCCTCGGCCGGGGCTGGCCTTTGGCCCAACTCTCTGTCCAGCATCATCAGAGCCTGTTCATTATCGCCAGTCCTCTTTAGCATTGCTATGATGTCGCCGGCCGTTTTCTCCTCTTCCACCTGCTCTTCTACAAACCATTGCAGATGGATTTGACTTGAATAGTCCCTTTCCTCTACCGCCAGGGCATACAGGTCGTTGATGTGCCCTGTTATCTTTTGTTCGTGGGCCAGCGTCTGCTCAAACGCGTCGAGCGGGGACTGGAACCCGGTTGGGGGTTGCCCTAGCGCCTGGAGTATGACCTGTCCACCACGGTCAAAGACATAGTCGTAGAACCTGAATGCGTGCGCTTGCTCTTCCTGGAACTGCATCTTCATCCACTGAGCAAAGCCCGGCAAGTTGACCGAGTCAAAGTAGGCTGCCATCGAGAGATAGATTTGGGCAGATTCAAGCTCTCGCTGGATCTGATCGTTTATTGCGTTCTGGATTTTCTTGTTGAACATCATGCACCTCCTATGCACTTGATAAGGAATAATTTGCCGTTTTGAGTGGTGATTCACGAGTAGAGCGGTCACTAAGGACCAGGTTGTTTCTGAACAAGTACTATGCACTTGTTAAGGAATAACTTTTTGTTTTGAAAGGTGATTCACGGGTAGAGCGGTCACAAAAGGACCAGCTTGTTTCTGAACAAGCACTATGCACTTGTTAAGGAATAACTTCTTGTTTTGAAAGGTGATTCACGGGTAGAGCGGTCACAAAAGGACCAAGTTGTTTCTGAACAAGTACTACGGGTCTCTCTTCAAACAATCGTGATCATTCATCCTGCTGGCACCGGGGGCAGATCCCAAAGAGATCAAACCGGTAGCTCTCAATCCGGTAGCCGGACCGCTGGGCCACATCCTGGTACAGCTCCCTCAGGCCGGCAATGTTGACATCTGCAATGCCTTTGCACTCGGTGCAGACCAGATGCGGGTGCGGGTCGGGGCTGCCGCCATCGTACCGGCTGCTAGTGTCCTTGAAACAAAGTTCCTGGATCACTCCCATTCCCTCGAGCAAGGCCACCGTCTTGTACACGGTGGCCAAGCTGGTCATGGGGAAATCCGTCCTTACGCGATCATGGATTTGCTCAACACTAGGGTGCTCTCTGTTGCCAATCAGAGTCTTGATCACGGCCACCCGCTGCGGGGTTAGTCGATAGCCCTGGGCTCTGAGTTCGGCGATGATTTTCTCCTGGTGTGCTTTGGAGCTCATAGACCGTTCTTCATCTCGCTGTTGGGGTTAGGCCGCTGTCAAAGCCCCATTCCTTATGGATACTGCTTATTTATAACGAATCGTACCACGATATGAACCAAAGGTCAAGTGCTGTCGCTTGTTCTTTCAGGGCGTGTGCAAAGCTCTCACGGAGACCGGCTTTCCAACACAAATACTACCAACTGAACGGATTTCAGGAATTCCCACCTCTTTCCGTGTGGTTTGGGCATGCTCCCGATTCCTGATTCCCCTTGGGCGACTTGATTCCGGATGGCGCCGGTTGACGGCAACGGGCGGCCGATCCCGATGATTGTTTCTCGAGTTTCTTTCTGGCGACATGGGAGGAGCGGCGGGTGGTGAATGGCGTGGGTGGGGGCAAAGCGGGGAGAGGGAGCCCGATGCCGATAATTGTTTTTCGGTGAGATTTCTGATTCGATTGTCATCCCGGTTTCAGGGGTGTGGCATATCGGTGAACGACGGCCGTGGTTCGCGGCGGGGCTGGGCGCGTGGCGGTGTTGAGTGGGGCAGTCGGCCGCGAATTCATTCGCGGCTATTGACAGGCGGCAAAAACGGTTCAACGTGTTGGGGTTCCTGTGGGGTAATGGGGAAGGTGGGCGGGTGATGGAACTGGGGAAAGCTGCCGGCGAGCGAGAGCAATCCCACCAATCAATTGTTTCTATTACGGTTTCTGGTTCAATTATCATTTCGGTTTCCGAGGGGTGGCACGGCACCTTTGGCGGTGAACGACGGTCGTGGTTCGCGGTACGGCGGGGCGCGGCGAGTGGCGGAGTTGGATGGGGCAGCCGGCCGCGAATTCATTCGCGGCCAGGAGGCGGCAAACAGGGTTCAACGTGTTGGGTTTCGTGTGGGGTAGTGGGGAAGGCGGGCTGGTGATCGGACTGGGGAAAGCTGCCGGGGAGCGAGAGCAATCCCACCAATCAATTGTTTCCATTACGCTTTCTGATTCAGTTGTCATCTCGGTTTCGGAGGCGTCCCACGGCAGACGGCGGTTTGGCTCTTATTGTAGCACAGTAGTTCTATCTGGGTCAAGTTAGATGAGATGACGGCGCAGGGAATAGTGTACGACCGATTTCAGTGGCTTGGATTCGTGCCGAGGCATTGGCTCAAGCGACGGGTCTGGCTCGATCCGGCATGCCGCGATGCCTGACACGGACTTTTCTCTCTTTCCTATTGTTTGACAAGCGCATTGCCTTGCTGTATAGTTAGTTGATCGAACTAACCAATCGTCTGTGAGATACCTTGATGGCGGACAGAGAATCACCGGTCCCGGAGCAACTGCTCGACCTTTTTGATCGGTTGCGCAAACAGGCGCTGGGCCAGAACCCGCTTGAGAATAGTGGGGTAACAGGCCCACAATTGGCCTTGCTCAATTGGGTGGCCGACTCCCCTGGTTGCGGTGTGCGGGAGATAGCAGACGGGTTGGAGTTGGCTGCTCCCACCGTCAGCGTGGGAGTGCGCCGATTGGAAACGGCCGGACTGCTGGAGCGCCGGCCGGACCCAGAGGACGGCCGGGCGATCCAGGTCTTTCTCACCGCAGAAGGCCAGACTCTGCACCGGCAGGCTCGCACCTTTCGTCGGAGTAAGATGCAGCGGTTGCTGACCGGCTTGACTCTGGAGGAGGGAGCTACCCTGTTGGCGCTACTGGAAAAGGCCATCGTTGCGGCCGAAGAAAAAACAGGCCAGCCCGATATCGGTGACTTTTGAAGATCATCCATAGCCCGGCCCGCATCCCCCACCGCTTGTTCAATGAGAGGGACGCGGTGTTCCGCTTTCTGGTAGTCGAAACACCCAAACCAACCCGGTCAACAAAGATGCTCTAGCAGGTACTTGATGCTCAACCAAGGCAACCCCATTCTCATCAGCAAGTTCGTTTTATGGATCGTGGCAATCGTAGCTGTCACGCTTCTCCTGCGCCGCCGCAAGGTGACGTCCCAAGTACGCCTGGCTCTCCTCATCGGCGGCACGCTGCTCTTTGGTGTTGTCTATGGTTTGCTCGCCAAGGGGGGGCTGAATCCCAACCCGGTCTTTTGGGTGCGCAATCTACTCACGACCTTACTGGTAGAACATCAATTGCAGGTTCCCATTGTTGCCGTGCTGGCTATTCTTCTGCTGGCGGTGTTTATCTCCAACAAGTCCATCTGCGGCTGGGGCTGCCAGTTGGGGCTTCTGCAAGATTTGCTGTATCGCATCCCCCTGCCCAAATGGAAACCCCCCTTTTGGCTTTCCAACAGCGTGCGCGTCATCGCCTTTGTGGCGCTGATAGCCGGTTTGGTGTTGAGCGGGCTGGATTGGATCGGCCTGATCGATCCCTTTCAGCTCTTCTCCTTCAACCTAACCCTGGGGATTGGGCTGTTCTCGGCCGCTGTGTTGATGGCCAGCCTGTTTATTTACCGGCCGTGGTGCCGATTTCTCTGTCCCTTTGGGCTGGTGGGCTGGCTGGTAGAGCAGGTGAGTCTGTTCCGGCCGCGCATCAACCGGGCGGAGTGCACAGAGTGCCAGTTGTGCGTCAAGGCCTGCCCCGGCCAAGCTATGGCTGATTTTTACGCCGACAAAAAGACGCACGCTGACTGTTTTGCCTGCGGTGCTTGCATCGAGGCTTGCCCCCGAGACGAGGCGTTGGGCTGGCACGCAAAGGCTTGATGGGATTGGACAATGCGATGACCGAACCAGGTCTGCTGGCCGCTTTTGCCCACCTGGATGATGAGTCGTTCCGTTGCGGCGGAACGCTGGCGCTGCTGGCCCGGCGCGGCGTGCGGCTCAGAACCGATGGTACGGCCGGATGGCAACTTGAAGACTGGAAGGAAGCACTCTATGAACAATGCAATTGAGGTGAATGAATTGACCAAGGTCTTCGGCCGACCTGGAACCGGTGTGGTGGCGGTCGATCACATCAACTTTGAGGTGCGTCAGGGCGAGGTCTTTGGCTTTCTGGGACCCAATGGGGCCGGCAAATCCACCACCCAGCGGATGCTGACAACCCTGCTGGAACCGACCTCGGGTAGTATGATCGTTCTCGGCCACGACTTGGCCGACGATGCGTACCCGGTCAAGCGGCAGATGGGGCTGGTGCCGGAGGAAGCCACCGTATACGCCGAACTGACTGCGTGGGACAACTTGATGTTCACC
>WSZX01000500.1 GCA_013139935.1 Ardenticatenales bacterium | reverse complement strand
GTCTCCAGTGTCTGGTAGGCGGTACTCGATTCCCGGCCACCCTGCACCACCGCCATGCGTTTCCGATCCCTCTTGCTCCGTCCGATGGGAGCTTTGATCTCGCCCCGCGAGGGGCGGACAACCCCGTCGGTGAGTGCCAGGTAGCTCTTGAGCACGGTACGCTCCTGGAACTGGGCCTTGAGGGCCAGACGGGCCGGTTCAGTGAGAGCGACGACGATTAGCCCCGATGTGTCCCGGTCCAACCGGTGCACGATCCCCGGCCGGCGCTCGCCGCCCACGAGAGCCAGCTTGGGAACCAATGCTAGCAGGGCATTGACCAGCGTTCCGCTACTATGACCAGCCCCGGGGTGAACCACTAGCCCGGCCGGCTTGTCGACCACAATGATCTCGTCATTGCGAAAGACAATATCCAACGGGATGCGTTCTGGTTCCAGCGGCTGGGGCTCGGCTGCGGGGACGTGGACAGTGATGAGCTCGCCGCCCGCCAGTCGCACGCTGGGCTTGGTACGGATCACCCCGCTGACGACGACCTCCCCCTCCCTGATCAGCCGCTGAAGGTGTGCTCGTGAGAGCTCCGGCAGTCGATCTGCCAGAGTCCGGTCCAGCCTTTCTCCCGCCTGACTGGCGGCGAATGTGTATCTCTGCGGGGCCATCGCTCAACCGAACGGCCGGACAACGCAAAATAGATAGCCTGCTGCAGCCAGCAGGCCGACGAGAATCACAAGGAGGATGATGCTATAGCGATCCTGATGATCGCGGCCGGGATGCGGCGGCTGCCGCCTTGCCTCCTCAATGCGAAGCCGATACTCTTCCCAAAGCGTGAGGAATCCAATCACGGCAACGCCGCCCACAATAGAGGCATCAGCGATATTAAAGGACGGCCACCGCAACAAGTCGAGGGTGAGATAGTCAATCACATAGCCAAAGCGCAACCGGTCAGCGAGGTTTCCACTTGCGCCTCCAAGCAGCATACCAAAGGCGATTCCATGGACGCGGCTGTCAGGCATGAACAGAAGAACAGAGGCAACAATGGCGACGGCTGTCAAGACCCCGATGCCGGCCAGAAGGGTTCCAGCCCCCTGAGCATAGCCGCAAACTCCCCCTACATTGGTGACAAAAACGAGGCTGACATAGCGCGAGCCGGCAATGAGCTCGTTGGGCACATAGTTGCCGACAATAAAGTTCTTGACCGCTTGGTCGCTGAAGAACAATAGCACGGCGACCGCGGCCGAAACGGCGAGCGTCCCTGGCGAGGCCGTAGGTTTCAGTGAGCGTACGCGGACCGGCTGGTTTGACGGACCGCTTCCAAGAGGGGAATCCGAGTCCATTACCGGCTTTCAGCTGTTATCATATCCAACCGGCGCAAGCGCGTGGATGAGCCACATGTGCGTCGGCAGTTGACAACACAGACAGCCTATTCAGCCTACCCCACAGGCTGACCGCTGCTCGACTCGTTGCTAGCGGCTTTGGGACCGGGCACAGGTGATGCAAAGGGGAGCATATGCAATCGCTCTCAAGCGGGCGGCATCGATGCACTGACCACAGCTCACACAGACACCATAGGTGCCCTGATCAAACCGCTGCAGCGCTCGATCTACTTGTGCCAGCAATCCCTTGACGTTCTGCTGCAAGGAAAGCTCCTTGGTCTGTTCGTAGGCAAAAGTGGCATCGTCTGCCATATGGTTGCCATAGCCGACATTAGTGACCGAAACCGTTGGCGTGGTCTTGATCTGAGCCTCCAACTGCTCCTTTTTGGCCAGTAGCCTTTTCTTCAGCGCTTTCTGCCTTACCGCCATGTTCAACTCTCCCACTCAGGTCAAGATTCTACCGCCGTTCCCCTGTTCTGGCAAGGGTCTCGGTGAGGATGTGGAACAACACGCTGTCAGATTGAGCGGAGCGCCACATTGATGGAGATTGGGGGGGATGGGAAATCCCCCCCCAACAGTCCGTTCGTGCCGACAACACTCGCATAGTCCGCATTCATGTCCGAGCCCAGTCAGCGGGAGATCAGCAGCGAATAGAACTGGCTGCTGGTGATGGACCAGATCGCATTTCGAACCCTGACAAAGTAGGTGCCAGTCGGAAGAGGACCAGCCTCCAGGTATTCGTCAGCATTGGACGGCCTGATTGAGGCTGCCACCTTGCTCTTGGCATGGTCGTAGAGATAGAGATCATAGTTGGATCCTTCGGGAATACCGGTCAGTGCTACCCTGACAGTTCCGGGCGTCTCGGTCTCGAAAAAAAAGAAGTCCTCGCTATCCCCCGCCCGGGCAAAGATGCTGGCAATGGGGACATCCACGGTCAGCGGGCCATGCGCCACCGGCATTGCATCGTTGGGTTCGTGACGGTCAAGCGCCTCGCCCGAACCGTTGAGCACCAGAGGTAGATAGCTGGCCTCGGCTCCGGTGTCCAGCCACTCCTGGGTGCTCACGCTGGCGCCCTTGTCGGCAAGGAAGCCGCCGAGAGCAAAGATCCGGCTCCCCACTCGAGCGCCGGCCGGCCATTCGCGACCCTGGTGCAAACTCCAGCGCTGGTCCAAC
>WSZX01000416.1 GCA_013139935.1 Ardenticatenales bacterium | reverse complement strand
CAAGACGCGCCGGGCGCTTGCCAGGTCATCATTGAGGGCGAGTTGCAGGTAACGGGTATTGTGTGCCAACATGGCGGCCGTCAATCCACCAATGCCCCACCGCACTTGGCGCAGTAGGTTGCATTTGGCCGGATCTCCGCGTTGCATTGCGGGCATCGTCGACCTGGCTCCTGCTCTACAGCCGGCTCGGCCGGCGGCGGAGTGACCAGCGCGGGCGTCGTCCCGTCAGTCTGCTCGCGGGCGGGTTCCTTCTCCAAAGCTGCGCTGGCTGCTCTCGCTACTGCGTTCGGCAACGATTCCATCGTGCTGGGCAGAACCACCACGATTTTCTCGGAGGGATCAGCGGCAATATCGCGAATGGTCTGCAGGGTCCGCAGATGTAGAGCCCCTGGATACCGGGAGAGGTAATCGGCCGCCTTCATCAGGTTCTGGGAAGCGGAAAGCTCCCCTTTGGATGCGATGATGACCGCTCGCCGCTCACGTTCTGCTTCGGCCTGTTTTGCCATTGCCCTCTTCATCTCGGCCGGGAGTTCGATCTCCTGGATCTTGATCGCCTCCAGGTCCACTCCCCAGCCGGCCGTCTCAGAGTCGACGATCTCCTTGATGCCCTTTGCGATCATCTCTCGCTCGGTGAGGACAAAGTCGAGTTCGGCGTTGCCGATGACATCGCGGAGCGCAGCTTGAGTGTATTGGCGTACGGCAAAGACATAGTCTTCGATCTTGATGATCGCATCGGCCGGATTGATCACTCGAAAGTAGACAACTGCATTGGTCAACAGCGGGATGTTATCCTTGGTGATGACCTCTTGGCGTGGGATATCGGCCGTCTTGACCCGCATATCGACCCGCCTCATGGACTGGAATATGGGGACAACAATGGTGAGGCCGGGGCCACGCGTGCCTGTGTACTTGCCCAGAGTGAACATCACCCCGCGCTCGTACTGGTAGAGTAGTTTGATCCCAGAAAGCACCAGCATCATCAAGATGAATGCGGCAACGCCGGCAATGCCGATCAGACAGGGCAGTACATTCTCCATGATTCTCTCCTTTACGATACTATCATTGATCCCAGCCAAAGGATAACCAGCAACAGACCGATGACCATCACACCTACGGGGATCCAAATCAATAGTTGCTCTCTCTGTAATTCCACCAGCGCGGCCGGTGTACCGATTCCAACCAGGGTCTTGCGGGCCTCCGAGCGCATGTCTCTCTTGGAATGGCGCAGGAGGTACGCGAGGGGCTTGACCGCAGGCTCTCCGATTCTTTGTAGCCTCTCGCTTGCCTTGCTGCGGACTCGTTGGTCCCGGTCTTCCAGCGCTCCGACAAGGGCCTGGATCGCTTTCACTCCCCCCACGTCGCCCAAGGATTTGACTGCGCTCCAACGGACCCTCCAGCCAGAGGAATCAGAGGCGCCCCGGACCAAGGCGTCCAGCGCCGCCGGGCTGCCGATCTCCCCCAGTGCCCAGAGGGCGTAGGGGGCCAACCGCCCTCCCTTTCCTTCTAGTGCGGCCACCAGGGCGGGGACGGCCGGCTCACCGATGCGTGTCAATGCCTGGGCTGCTGCCTGGCGCACCCGCACTTGCGCGTCGCCCATGGCGCTCACAAGGGCGGGCACTGTTCGGGGACGGCGCAACCTGCCCAGCGCGTGTGCCGCTTCGACCCGCGCCTCCTGCTCGTCCGCCGCCAGCATCGTCTCTAGCCCGTCGACGTCCCTAGTCTCTGCCAGACTGGCAATCTGTTCCATTGATGGTTTTCTTTCGGCGCCTCGGGGTTCCTGTTGCTGACAGACGCTAGCTCGACGCCGTTGGCTCGGCAGCGTGGCGGAGTGGGGCACTGCCTCCCGGCCGGGATTACTTGAGTGCATCATAGGGAGAGAAGGCGCCGATACAGCGGTCGATGGGTGTACTGGCCTGCAGGCTGCGACGTGGACCCTAGCACCGAGACGCGGCGGCCGGGCCGGTTCGCCCCGCTCGGGTCATCAACGGACAAGCACTTGGCCAGCCCCGCCTTGGCCTGCATCTGTCTCCTCTTGGGTTGGTCGGCCAACACAATGAGTGTATCACAAGGACCTTGGATGCCCAAGTTCTGCCATCTTGGGTCAGGGCTCCGGTGGCGCGTCTCGCGGGGGGGGATGGAATCATCTCAACCCGAGGGTGCCTCACGCGCCGTCAGGCGCGCAGGGGGAGATTGGGGGCCAAGTTCAAGGAGGTCTGTCTCCTCCCGGCGGCCGGCTACGGATTCCTGGCGAACCATGCGGATGAGACTCCGAGAGGGATCACCCTGGTGTGCAGGTTGGGATACACTGCCTGTCCATCGGGAGAGGACTCTTGTGCTACAGGCGGCATCGGGCTACCGGCGTGTTGAGGGCTCTGGCCCAGCATTCGTAGGTCCCAGGAGCGCATTCGTGATCGGGTTCATTGCCTGGGCTTGAGGCCGGCAAGCAGGAGGGAGTGTGACCATCGTCAGATTGCCCTCTTGCCCTCCTCATCCTATAATACAGGTTGATCGAAAAGGAGTAGCTGATGTCCTTTGCTATTGGCGAAAATGTGGGCGCGTATCGGATCATGGCCCAGTTAGGGCAGGGGGGCATGGCAACCGTCTATAAGGGCTATCATCCAGGATTGGACCGGTATGTAGCCATCAAGGTGATGCACGCAGCCTTTAAAGAGGATGACAGCTTTGCGGAGCGGTTCAACCGAGAGGCGCGGATTGTGGCTCGCCTGGAGCACCCCAACATCGTGCCGGTGTATGATTACTCCGAGCACCGGGGGCTTGCCTACCTGGTGATGCGCTTCGTGGATGGAGAGACGCTCAAGGCACGGTTGAAGCGGGGGGCGCTCCGGCCGAATCAAATCGCCCACGTTGCGAGCCTGGTGGGGGCGGCGTTGGGCCATGCTCATCAGCAAGGCGTCCTGCACCGTGATATCAAACCATCGAACATTCTGCTCACGCCATCCTCAGAAGAGCCGGGCTCTATTGGGGGTGTCTTTCTCACGGATTTTGGACTGGCGAGGATGGCAGAGGCAGGTGAATCAACTCTTTCGCGGGACATGATGGTGGGCACGCCGCAGTACATCAGCCCTGAGCAGGCGAAAGGTGTGCGCGATCTGGATGTGGGCACCGATATCTACTCGCTGGGAGTGGTGCTGTTCGAGTTGGTGACCGGTCGGGTTCCCTTTAGCGCCGACACCCCCTATTCCATCATCCACGATCACATCTTCACTCCCCTCCCGCTGCCCACCAGCATCAACCCTGACGTATCGGAAACGGTGCAACGCGTGCTGCTGAGAGCACTGGCCAAGGAGCCAGGCGATCGGTATGTGGATGTGGAATCATTGGTGTCCGCCTACGTGGAGGGGATACGGTCAACGGCCATCGCTCGCTCCGAAACTCTGGACGCCGTCGCTGTGTCGGAATCCCCGACTGTCGCTACTCCGATCAAGCGCACCAGGATTGCAGCAACGCCCGAGCTTATCTCATCCGGGGTTCAGGCCACACCTCCACCAGCGACCGAGGCTCTCGGGTCATCCGACGCAGAGCAGCGAATCAGGAAACGGAAGAAACTCTGGCTCTATGCAGGCATTCCGGTCTTGCTGCTGCTGTGTCTCGGCGGGGTCGTGTTGGGCGGCTGGGCCGTCAGCCGCTGGCTGGCGGATGCACCGGACACGGCCGAGCCGGGGATTGCTGTTCCCCACGTCGATGCGCCCGGCAACTCTGCCCTGGCGGAGAGGATTGTGCGGGTGGAGGAACAGGTGGCGCGCGAACCTGAGAATGGGGTGGCGCGGGCTGAACTGGCTTTTCTCTACTTGGAGGCTGGGGCAGTGGAGGCCGCCGAGGAGCAGATGCGAGCAGCCGTCGAGTTGCGGCCGGAAGAGGAGTGGGTATACCTTGAGGTTGGCCGGCACCTCGTCGGGGCCGGGCAGCGAGAGCTGGCGGCCGAGGTGTATGTGACGGGGCTGGAGGTCCTGCCGGAAAATCGAGCGCTGCGTACCAACGTGGGAATGGCGTTGTGGGCGTTGAGCGAGAAGGACCACGGAAATCTGCAGCTTGCCGAGGAGCTGACGCGCCGGCTGGTTGACTCTGCACCGGATGACCCACTGTATCGTGCTTTTTTGGCGCTGGTGCTGATGGGCCAGGGGAAGATGGACGAGGCCAAGGGCGAGATAGATACGGCTCTGGCGCTTGCTCCCCGGTTGGCAGAAGCCCACTTTGTGAATGGTGTCTGGCTGCGACGCCAAGGGCGATTCGTCCAGGCCCGCCGCGAGTTCCGGCTTGCGCTGGAATCCTCAGGGGAGGAGTGGCTGCGGTCTGAGATCAATCGTCAACTGGAGGAAACCCAGCCATAGGCGCCGTTGCCGCCTGCCCTCTGCTAACCAGTCCTCTCAGCGCAGTTCACGGCGGCAACCACCGCATCGATCGCTCGTTCAATCTCCTGTGCCGAGGTAAACCGGCCGGTGGAGAAGCGAAGCGTGCCCATTGCATATTCCGGTGGAACCGCCATAGCCTGCAGTACAGCGGAGATGGTTACCCCCTCTGAGTGACAGGCGGCCCCGGCCGAGACAGCGACCTGATCCCACAGTTCGTAGAGAAGATCGTCCGCCTTGATGCCGCGAAAGCCCACGCTGAGGGTGTTGGGCAATCGCTCGTCTGGGTGACCATTGAGCAGCAACTCCGCCAACCGTGCCGACAGACCGTCCCAGAGCCGGTCCCGCATCCGCCGCAGGTGAGAGGCTGTTCCCGGAGTGTCCGAGAGCTCCCGGCCGGCGATAGCGGCGGCTTTGCCGAGGCCGACGATTCCGGCCACATTTTCTGTTCCGGCGCGCCGGTTCCTCTCGTGGCTGGCACCGTGCATGAATTTGGACAGCCGAACTCTGTCGCGGATGTACAGCGCGCCTACTCCCTTGGGTGCGTAGAGCTTGTGCCCCGCGAGTGTGAGCAAGTCAACTCCCAGATCGTCCACCCGGACCGGGATCTTGCCAACTGACTGGGCCGCGTCGGTGTGCACTAGCGCACCGAGCTTGTGGGCCACAGTGGCGATTTCGGCGATGGGCTGGATGGTGCCAACCTCGTTGTTGGCGTGCATGATGCTCACCAGGGTCATTTCCGCGGTGATGGCCTTTTCCACTTCTGCCGGGTCCACTCGGCCGTATGAATCCACCGGCAGTATCGTCACCCGATGCCCCAGACTCCCTTGGTATTCGCAAGGTTCGAGGACGGCCGGGTGCTCTATGGCTGATGTGATGAAATGAACGTCCTTCTTGCAGGCGGCGGCAACTCCTTTGATAGCCATGTTGTTGGACTCGGTGCCACCGCTAGTAAAGACGAGCTCGGCCGACCTGCAGCCCAGCAGTCCCGATACTTGGCGTCTTGCCAGCTCAACCGCCCGGCTGGCGGTCACGCCATAGGGGTGCGGGCTGGAGGGGTTGCCGAACTCCTCGTACAGATACGGGGTCATCGCTTCCGCCACTTGCCTGTCTATGGGAGTGGTCGCGTTATAGTCCAGATAGATAGGTCGAGAGCTCACTGTTTGTCTCCCTGCTCCTTGCCGGTGGGGGCTGCCCTGTACGGGGCGAACGGAACCAGAGTACAACGATTGCGCTGAATCACCGCCGGACTGCCCGTTAGCTTGTGCCTGGCACCATGCGCTTATTTCAGGTCTTGATCCGTGTCGATGGGCTCATGCCACGGATGCAAGTGCAAGCCTGTCCCATTGTCACCCTCCGGTGGATGTTGTGGCCCCAAGGCCGCTGGCTTGGAGGTCCTCGTCATGAGCCCAAGGTCGATAATCAAGTGACTGATGCCTAAAGTAGGTATGATACAACTCTGCATAATGCCCGCCCGCGGCCATCAACTCGCTATGCGTCCCTTCTTCGATGATCCAGCCGTGGTCCATGACAATGATCCGGTCCGCATGCTTGACGGTGGAAAGCCGGTGAGCGATGACAATGGCGGTTCGGTCCCGCATGACGGTATCCAATCCCTCCTGAATCTGGGTCTCAGTAAAGGGGTCGATGCTGGCGGTAGCCTCATCCAGCACAAAGATGGGCGGGTCCTTGAGCAGTACCCGTGCCAGAGCGACTAGTTGGCGCTGGCCCGTGGATAGATTGGCGCCTCGCTCGCCTACATTGGTTTCCATCCCGGCCGGTAGATCGTGCAGCCAATCCCCCGCGCTGATCCGCCGGGCTGCCTGGCGCACCTCATCGTCAGTGGCATCTGGAAGGCCGTAGCGGATGTTCTCCCTCACGTTGCCGGAGAAGAGAAAGGGCTCTTGCGGTACGAGTCCTATCTGGCGACGGTACTGGCCCAAGTCCAGGCTGCGGATGTCCCGGCCGTCCACCAGAAGCTCGCCTCCCTGGAACTCGTAAAAGCGGGTGATGAGTCGGGCGACACTGCTCTTGCCTGCGCCCGTGTGGCCGACCAGAGCCAGCGTCTCTTTGGGTTGGACAAGGAGGGAGAAATCGGGCAATATCACCGTTTCCTCATCGTAACTGAAAGAGAGGTGACAGAACTCGATCTTGCCCAGAAGCGGGCGATCGACGGACACTGGATCGGCTCCCGTTTGGACAATTCGAGGTTCGGCGTCAATGAGGGCAAAGACACGTTCTGCGGCCGACAGCCCATCCTGAAACTGGCTCCAAAACGACGAGATGCTCATCAGTGGCCACCAGAAGAACCCTACCGCCTGCATGAAAAGATACCAGTCGCCGGGACTCACAATCCCGTCGCGGGCCGAGAGCCCGCCGGCATAGATCAGCGCCGCCACCCCCGCGCCGGAGGCGATACTCATGGCGGGAAAGATCGTGTTGAGGGTCAGGCCGCGCCGCAGCCCGACCTGGTAGGCCTGCTTGTTATTGACATCAAAGGCTTCGTAGGTGGCACGTTCTTGCCGGAAGCTCTTGGCAATCATGATTCCGCTAATCGATTCCTGAATCTGAGCGTTTATCTTGGCGGTGACACGACGGGCGTTTTGCGTCACCCGGCGGGCCACCCGGCGGAAACTGAGGGCGATTCCCACCGCAACCGGCGTCATCGCCAGCAGCACCAGTGTTAGCCAGACGTTGATGCTGAGCAGCCAGGCGCACAAAAGTGTCACCAGTAGCACCTGGCTGAGGAGATTCATGACGAGAGAGATGACCTCGGAGAAATCCTGTGTGTCAGAGGTAACCCTGCTGACTATTTTCCCCGAAGCGTACTCATCAAAAAAGGAGAGGTCATGACCCATAGTGGCGCGGAATGCATCGGCTCGCAATGCCAGCACTACATCGCCGATCACCCGGGCGGAGAAGAATTGGCGAATATAGTTGGCGAGCCACTCCCAGGCGCCCAGCAACAGGATACCGGCTGATAGCAGGAGCAGGAACCCGGTGGTAGCGTGCTCCGCCTCTCGGACCAGGTCGATGGCCTTGGATATCAGGATTGGTCCCCCGGTCCCGGCCACAGAATTCAGGGTGATCATGCTGACCACCAGGATCATCTGGCTGGCGTGCGGCCGGAAGTAACTCAACAGGCGGCTGAGCAACTCCCTGTCGCTATAGCTGCGGTCGTATGCCTCGGTGTCGAGGCCGTCCAGCACAAAGCCCATGATCCTTCCTGTTCCGGCCGCGAACCGCGATCTCTAGTACGCTACCACCAGGTTCTGCGGTTCAAGCTTCACGCGTCGTACTTTGCAAAGATCCGCCGATAGTCCTCACTGCGCTCCAACAACTGGTCGTGTGTGCCCTGGTCCACCAGCTCTCCTCGGCGCAACACGAGGATTCGGTCAGCCCACCGTATCTGGCTGATCCGGTGGGTAATGAGGAATGTGGTTCGCTGGCTGCTGATTCGTCGCATAGCTCGCTGTATCTGATCTTCGGTGGCACTGTCTATGGCACTGGTACTGTCGTCCAGTATCAGGATGCGGGGGTTGGTGAGAAACGCACGGGCGATGGCGATGCGTTGCCGTTCCCCGCCGGAGAGCGTCACTCCGCGTTCGCCCACTTTGGTCCCATAACTGTCCGCAAGACCGGTGATGAAGCCATGGGCTTGGGCCTCGTGGGCTGCCTGTTCGATATCTTTTTCACTGGCATCGGCACGGCCAAAGGCGATATTCTCCGCCAGCGAGCGAGAAAACAGAAACACGTCCTGCTCAATGGCTGAGATCTGTGAACGCAGCGATTTCAGGCTCCAGTCGCGTACGCTGATGCCGTCTACGAGCACGCGGCCTCTATCGGCGTCGAATATCCGGTCGATGAGACGGGTAAGGGTGGTCTTCCCGGAACCAGTCTGTCCCACAATGGCGATCGTCTCTCCCGGGCGGGCGGTGAAGCTGATGTTCTTTAGCACCGGAACCCCATCATAGCCAAAGCTGACATTCTCAAAGATCACCTCTCCCTGGATTTCCTTGGCGACGCCGGCTTTATTTTCGTCAAGGTCTGTCTCAGTCTTGAGTAGCTCCAGGATTCGCTCGGCGCTGGCAACACCAAGCTGCACCAGATTGAACGAAAAGATGGAGATAAAAGTGGGAAAGCGGAGTGTTCCCATCAGACCCATAAAGGCGATCACCTGCCCGAGACTGATGGTTCCTGAGCGCCACAGAAAGAGGGCATGGAAAAAGGCTCCTGCCCAGGCCACGCCAAAAGCCAACAGGGGAAGGTAGCGGGCTTGGATCTCGCCCTGGCGGACGAAATGGTCGCGGAACAGGCGAGCGTCGCGGATGAACTTGAGGTACTCGTGTCGTTCGCGGGCATTTGCCTTGACGACCTCGATGCCGGCAATCGCTTCCGCCAGTCCCGCGTTCATAGTCCCGAACTGCTCGCGCCGGGCGATGCTGACCGGTTTCAGCCGCCGATTATAATCTGCGACGGTAATCGCCAGAACTACCACAAAAAGAGAGGGGGTGAGCAATAGTCGGTAGTGGATCTGCCCGATGAGAGCGATGGGTACCACGATCGCCATCAGCGAATCGATGATGAGCATCAGGCCGGGGCTGAACATCAAGTACAGCATGCGCACGTCGTTGGTGGCGCGTGCCATTATGTCCCCAATCCGCTGCTGGCCATGAAAGGTCTGGCTCTTGCCCAACAGGTTGACGTACAATTCGTCGCGGGCGTCGCGCTCGACCCTCTGGGCCAGGAACTCGTTCGAGTAGTTGCGCAAGAGCCCACTGACGCCCTGTCCCGCGGAAACTCCAACTGCGCCCAGAGCAAGCCCCAGCAACCCGGTTGTGCTCCAATCAGCGGATGTGAGCAGGTCAAATCCAAGACCGATCAAGATCTGCCGGTAGCTGTAGCAGGCGTTGTTCAGTACGGCCGCCACGATGGTGGCCAATGGAAGAGCTGGGTAGCGCAAGAGGTGCGAGAGCAACCACCGTACTGGCCCGGATCGGTCATAGGTGTATTCGCCTTGGAGCGTGAATTCCCGTCTGGTCAATGGGTATCCTTTGCCGTGGTGAAGTGAGTGTGAATTATACCCAAGAGCCAGGTAGCGCCAAAGCATTCGCCGACAGACCGGCAAACCGGAGTGTCGTTGACAGGCCTCCCGTCGTCCGATATACTTCTTCGCTGTGATCCAGATTACCAACCTCACGAAACGGTATGGGGATGTCACTGCCCTGCGGGGTCTATCTCTGACTGTGCCGGCCGGATCCATCTACGGATTACTGGGACCAGACGGGGCCGGCAAGACGACTCTGCTCCGGCTGATTGTTGGGTTTCTCTTTCCCGATCAAGGGTGCATTGAACTCTCGGATGGGGAGCGGCATCAGTTGGGCTATCTTCCTGAGCGCCCCCGCTTTCCCCGTCGCTTTGGAGTGAGGGAGTACCTGCTGACGGCTGGCCAAGTGGGAAGTATGTCTGGTGGCGTGTTGGCGGGCGCAGTCGACGCGGCGCTGGCGCGGACCGGTTTGAGCCAGATGGCGGACGGGCGTATTGCGGCGTGCTCGAGGGGGATGTTACAGCGATTGGGGATTGCCCAAGCGTTGCTGACACAGCCCAGTCTGCTTTTGTTGGATGAACCCTTTAGCGGGTTGGATCCGGCGGCACGGGCAGCAACGCGGCACTTGCTGTTGGAGTTGAGCCAGGCGGGCAAGACCGTCGTGCTCGGCACTCACAAGCTTGGTGACGTGACTCAACTGTGTACACACATCGCTATTCTTTCCGAGGGTCGACTGGCGCGCAGTGGGCTGTTGTCAGAGGTGCTTGCGCCCCGGGCTCGGGTGGTTATTGAGGTGGATCGGTTGCCCGGGCTGATAGCCTGGCAATTGCGCCAGTTCCATCCGGGTGTGACGCCATCACCAGATGGGACAGAAATCCATCTGCCGGAGGATGCCTTGTCGGTCAAGCCGGCCATTCTGCGGCTGCTGCTGGATGCCCGCATTGACATTCTGCGCGTAGCGAGGGAGAGTGCGACGCTGGAAGACGTGTACCAGGAGACGGTGCGTTCATGAGGCAGGTCTGGATACTGACCAGCTACCTGTTGCGGGAACTGCTGCGCTCGCTGACTGGCGGTCTGGTTGTCGTGGGTGGGCTGGCTTTCTACCTGGTTGCTATCCACAGCGTCACGGGCGGAGTGGACCAGGATTACTATGCGCTGGTGATAGGCGGCTTTTTTGGTGTTGTTAGCCTTCTGCTCACGCTCATCATCGCTGATCGTTCCTATCGTTCTGCCTCCTACCTGTTGCTGTATCGTCTCTCTTCGCGTGCCATATTCTTGGCCGCAATAGTGTTGTCGGCCGTGGTCGTGACCGGGGTTTTGGAGATCATCGTCGCAGTTTTGTCGCTGACCCGACTTTCCGTCCCCCTGACGGCCGAGATGGGGTTGGACATCGTGCCGGTTTGGATCAGCCTGCTGGCCTTGGGTGCTGCTCTTGGCCTGCACGTCAGCGAGTTGGTGCGCCGCGGCTGGTCACGAACGGTGACCTACGGAGTGCTGGCGGCTGTTCTCTTTTCCTTGAACCAGCGCCAGGGCGGGGCGGCGGCTGGATTGGCTGACAAGTTCAATTGGATTCCCAGCTTGATCGCAGACTCTGAGCGCTGGAAGTGGGCCAATGATCTTGTGGACGTTCTGATTTGGCCGATAGCGGCGGCCGTAAAGGTTGCGCGCGCCACGCCTTACTCTTTGCTGGAAAGCCTCTCACCGGCGATTCTTCTGCTGGTGGGGATGGCTCTCTTTTGGCTGGCGGTCGCCCTGTTTGGCGGCAAGGATCTAATTCTCCCGGAAAGCTGAGTGGACCGGGCAAGGACGCGTCGTCGGCTAGGCCTGTTTCTGTTTCTTGTTTCTTTTTCCATCTACTTCGTGACAGTGGCACCGGGTCTGACCTGGTCTCACAGGGGTGCGGATGGGGGTGATTTCCTTGCGGCCGCCGCCACACTCGGTGTTCCTCATCCAGCCGGTTATCCGACCTACACACTCTTGCTCCATCTCTCCATGGTCCTGTTGCCGGTGGAGGAGCCGGCCGCGGCCGGCAACCTGTTTTCTGCAGTTATGGCTGCGGTCGCAGTCGCCCTGTGTGGGGGGATCATCTACGAGGTGCTGGACCGTCTGGCGCGGTTGTCCCCCGCGCGGGTCGCGCGGACCATGATTCCGTGGGCGGCCATGACCGGTGCGCTCATATTCGCCTTTGTGCCGCTGGTCTGGTCCCAGGCCCTTATCACCGAGGTATATTCTCTCCACCTGGCGATCGTTGCAGGCGCTTTCTGGAGCTTGCTGAGGTGGATGCGAACCGGGCGAGGACTGCCCTGGGCAGGTTGGATAATCGGTCTGGGGCTGACGAACCATCTGACGATCGCTTTCATCGGGCCGGGAGTGCTGGCAGCACTGGTGGCCGGCCGGAAACATCTCCGCTGGCGGACGCTGCTGGCGGTCGGCGGCGCTCTGTGTATTGGGCTGGTGCCGTACGCTTATCTCCCCTGGGCCGCCCGGCGGATGCCACCGGTCAACTGGGAGAACCCGCAGACCTGGGAGGGATTCAGCCGTCTAGTGCTCGCGGCTCGATACCGTCATAACATACTGGAACCTTCCACGGCCGATGTGCTGGCGCGATTGATCGGGTGGGTGAAGGACTTTTCGGCGGTTTACTACTGGCCGATCTATCTTGTTCTTGTGGCCGGTCTGGTCTGGCTTTTGCTGCGCGATCCAGTGGTCGGTGTCATGACCGGAACGTTCGCTATTCTGCTGGGCGGGTATGCGGCCGGATATGGCACGTCAGACTATTGGGTCAACCTCCTGCCGGCGTTGATGATGCTTGCAGTCTGGTTCACCGTGGGGCTGTGGCTTGTTTGTTGCTGGCTGATGCGCACGGGGCGCCGTTGGCCCTATGCGCGCGCTGCGTGTATTGCGGCTTTGCTTGTACTGCCGGCAGTTCTGGTCATCGTGCAGTGGGAGGCGATGGATCTGAGTGATGATCGGGGCGCCAGTGAGTTTGTCGCCGGAGCCCTGGAAGCGGCCGCGGCTGATGCCCTGGTTTTCACCTATGGTGACGCGCACACTTTTGGCATGTGGTATGCTTGTTATGCCTTGGACGAACGCCGGGACCTGGTACCCATCATTCCGACCTTTCTGCGCCATGCCTGGTACCGTCAGGTCCTGGCAGTGAATCATCCGGGGCTCGACTTACGCCCGGACGGGCTGGGCAGAGAGGCCCTGCAGACCATGATAGGCCGGCATTTGGGCCTGCGTCCCATCTATCTGACCTGGGAAGACGAGGTGATTGCGGCGCGCTACGAGTTATTGTCGAAAGGGCCGCTATGGCTGGTAAGCCATCGCGGAGGAGGCGTGATGCCCTGAAAAACCGGCCGTCAACGACCAGGGACCTGCTATGGGGGAGGCTGTGCCTACTTCAATCAGTTTCCCTTTTGCAGTGCGTCACTGCACGGGGAACGGCGTCTTGCCTGTCTGTGACACCGGCAGGGCCAAAGCCGGGGCGGGGAGGTCAGGTCTGACGGGGGCAGAGCCGGCAGACAACGGGGATCGGCTATGATCATGCCGAAGGTGCAGATGCGATCGGGGGGCGATGTTTATCGTCCTCAGACGACGAGTGGGATAGGCCTAGCTTGCGCACCAGTTTCTCCCACGTGAATCGCCTTCGTTGGTGGTTCACCCAGCGTTTCAGGCGGTTGACCGGCTTGCGCCGCATACTCTCCTCCCGCGCCCACCTCAGGAACTCATAGTCCTGTCCCCGGATTTTCGGCTCAGTCGGATTGCGTCGATAGCTATCATAATCCGCAATCCTGCTCAAGTCGTGCTGTACCACATAGTCGTACAGATCTGTACCGGGATGGGGGGTGAAAAAGGCCGGGCTATAATAGTCCGGGTCTATCTCCTTCAGCATCCGCACCGTGTCTACCACTTCTGCCTTGGTTTCCGTGGGAATACCCAACATGTAGTTGGCCCAGATGGTAATCCCCTTTTTTCTACAGATCCGGGCGGCCTGGTAGTTTTCCTCAACGGTGGTTCCTTTTCGCAACACCTTTCCAAGGATTCGAGGATTGCCGCTTTCAAAGCCTATGAAATAGCCTTTGAGTCCTGCCTCTATCATCCGGTCAACCATGTCCTCATGCTTGACGATGATGTCAGCACGAGACTGGCAGAAGAAGGGCCGTGCGAAATCGGCCTCCTGATAGCGACGGGTGAACTCGGATATCCACTCGCGGTCCTCAGTGAGGCAATCATCGTGGAACATAAAGCTGCCAAAGTTGTATCTGTCCCGCAGAAGTCCGAGTTCCTCAATCACATTCTCCACCGAGCGCCGGCGGCTCTGCTTGCCAAAGAGATAATCCTCACCCGGTTTGCAGAAGGCGCAATTGTACACACAGCCTCGACCGGCGATGACGGTGACAAAAGGTGGCGGCAGCTCCTCAACAAATGGGACCTCAGGCGATTCGACGTCATAGCCAAACTTGCGCCACTCGTCCAGAAAGAGATCGCGATCGGCAAAGGGGATTTGGTTCAGATCAGGCGGCTCACCACGCACCACCCGCTGCGTGGGTGGGTTACCGGCTGCGATCTGTTCGAGCAGGCGGGGAAAGGTGGTCTCGGCCTCGTGGGTCACCAAATAGTCGACGTTGGGAATGCGCAGCGAGTCCCCCAGAGCTATGGTGACGTGCGGACCCCCAACAATGATGGTGGTGTGTGGGCTGACCTTTTTGACAATCTTGCAGGAGCGACGTACCGGGTTATAATCCACGCTCATCATCGTGAGGCCAACTACGTCTGGGCCGCGCTCGGCCAGCACCTCACGGAAATGATCCCACCCGTTCAAGGCGCGCAGGTCAATCAGGTTGACGTCGAAACCTTTCGCCTTGGCGGCCGCTGAAATCGATGCCAGACCGTGAGAGATCCACCCGGCATCCATCCCCTGTTTGAGGCTGTTGAAGCCGCGGCCGGCGATCCCCGGGTAAACCAGAGTGACCTGAAGACGCGCCACCTGCTCTATCCGCAACCACCTCCACAAGAGCCGCAGGCCGAGCCGGCTAGGTTCGGGTTGCTGATCCGGAAACCACTCCCTTGCGGGGTGTCAGCGTACTCGATAGACGCTCCGTCCAAGTAGGCCAGGCTGTTGGGATCGACCAGGATCCGGAGGCCGTCTGATTCAACCACAGTGTCATTCTCCTGTGGTGCCTTGTCGATCGCCAATCCGAATTGGGGGCCGGCGCACCCAACGCCGGCAACATAGACGCGCAGGCAGTGGCCGGAGAGTTCTCTCTCTTCCATCATCTTTCGGGCATTCTCGACCGCCAGGCTGGAAATCGTAATCGTATTGCTTTTCTCGACAGTTGTGGTCACGGGTCTTGCTCCTTATATCAGCGTTTTTACCGTACCCGAGCTGCCAGGGGTTGCCTGACATCACAGGAGCGCGAATTGTAACAGCGATCTGGATCGTTGTCAAAAAGAAGATGTCCGTCTTGGAAAATCGGCCGGGGGAGGTTGATCACTCTCTGGTCGCACAACCTGGTAGACGCAGGCATGGGAACCGTCTGTCATGCTCTGCACGCGTGCGAGTTTCTCTCCGGATAGTTGTTCTAGCACCAATTGATCCATGGAGCATAGGTCGGGATGGCGGGATGAGACATTCTGGTAGAGACAGTTGCAGATTCGGATGAACCAGTTGCCTTTCTCCTTCCCCCAACTGGCTATGTAACCTTGCTCCGTGAGGTAAGCTGCTGTGTGCTTTAGCCTCTTTTCCAGCGAAAGGCTCAGGTCCTGCTTTGGGGCTTGCTCAAGTCTCTTGGTGGCGATCGCTTTCAGGATATCCTGGGTCTCCTGCTTGCCCAGTCTGGTGTGCATTTCATCCAGCAATTCATTGGCCAGGTTGTCATAGCACTGAGGAAAGCAGTCAGCAGCCTTTGCTGTGAGAGTATAGATGAACCGCGGGCGACCTGGGCCACGCCGTCGGCGGATGGCGGAAGCCTCAACCAGACCATCGGCCCGCAGGATATCCAGGTGATGGCGTACGGTCACCGGCGTCAGGTCCAGCATTCCGGCAAGCTGGTCTACGGTCGATTCACCTTGCCGCTTTAGGATCATCAGGATTTCCTGTCTTCTCGTCTGCATGGGTCCATACCCTTGGCGATCTATTGCCTTACCTGCACGGATGAGCAATAGTTGGCGAAATGGTTACATACCTCATATTGCATGGTGGGTGAAACCAAAATAGAATGACGTGTGTGGTGGAGGATTATAGCATCGCCAGACAGGTTGAGCAAATAAGTATCATCCTTATTTGTTTCTGGGGCGGAAGGGCAGCTCTCGGGGTCAAGACGCTGCGCTAGTGGGAGGACACATCGATGCATGACGATCAATGGACAACAGACTGGCAATCAGTGCTTGCCGATCGCACCAAGCGGATGACTCGTTCGATGATTCGCGAGTTGCTCAAGTTCACGCGGGTGCCGGGCATCATATCATTTGCTGGCGGATTGCCGGCCCCGGAAGTCTTTCCGGTGCGGGAGTTCCGAGAGTCGAGCGCCTTTGTGCTGGAAGAGAGCCCTGAACGTGCGCTGCAGTACAGCGAGACAGAAGGATTCTTGCCGCTGCGCCGGTTTCTGGCCGAAAAGGTGGGCAAGTACGGAGTCGCGGCCGGGCCTGAGAATGTCTTGTTGACCAACGGTGCCCAGCAGGCGTTGGACCTATTGGGGAAGGTGTTCATTTCACCCGGGGACACGGTGTTGACCGAGGCACCTACGTATCTGGGGGCGGTACAGGCCTGGAATGCGTACGAGCCACGCTTTGTGACCGTTCCGCTGGACGATGATGGGATGCGGGTTGACAAACTGGACGAGTTGCTGGAGAGAAATCCGATCAAGTTCATCTACGTGTTGCCCAATTTCCACAACCCGGCCGGAACTACTCTGCCTCTGGAACGGCGCCGGGAATTGGTGGATGTCGCTGCCCGGCACAATGTCTTTATCGTTGAGGACGATCCCTATGGTGAACTGCGTTATGAGGGCGAGGATGTTCCACCCATCATCTCGCTGCACAAAGAAAACACCATCTACCTGGGAACGTTCTCCAAGACCCTGGCGCCCGGTATCCGGCTGGGCTGGATCATAGCGCCGGAAGTAGTGATGGACTGGCTGGTGCGAGCCAAGCAGGGAGCGGATTTGCACACCGGCACCTTTGTGCAAATGCTGGCGTACGATATCGCCAGCCGGGGAATCCTAAAACGGCATGTCATCGACATCTGCAGGGTCTACAGTGAGCGCCGGGACGTGATGCTGGAGGCGATGGAAGAGCATTTCCCGGAGGGGGTGGCCTGGACCCGACCGCAGGGCGGACTGTTCCTTTGGGTGCGCTGCCCACCGGCCGTGGATACGGAGAAGCTCCTAAAGAGGGCGCTGGAGGTAAAGGTTGCCTTTGTGCCCGGCTTTGCCTTTTACCCTGATGGTGGCGGCCGGAACGCCATGCGGCTGAATTTCTCCTGCATGCCGCCCGACAAGATTCGGGTTGGGATCGAGCGGCTGGGAAACGCTATCAGAGAGGAAATCGCCTCTGCCCAATGATGGCCCGGCCGACGCCCTGCGTCGGCTCGCCATCAGTAGCATCATCGAAGGCTAAACAGCGGCGCCGGGCCCTATTCGCCTGGCGCTTCCTCCCCCCTGGCGGGATGCCCGTGTCGATCGGGCGCCGGTAGATTCACTTCCGCCCGGATGTTCTTCTCAATGGTATTCGCCGCGCCGGTGCTCTCTGATAGGGAGTGTTTCGCGTTCTCGCGCCCTTGGCCCACCAGCTCCTTGTTGTGGCGGTAGAAGGATCCCCACTCGTCGATGATGCCATACTCTGCCCCCAGGTCCAACAAGTGTCCAGCCTTGGTGGGTCCACAGTCGGATAAAATATCGAACTCGGTCTCCCCGAATGGCGGGGCGGCCTTGTTTTTCGTGACTCGCACGCGCTTGCGCGACCGAACCGCTTTGCCGTTCGATTTGGCGGTCTGAATGCGGCGCATGTCCAGTCGGACGCTGGCGTGGAATCTGAGGGCTTCTCCTGGTGGTTGTCTCCCTTTTTCCATAGACGGCTCCGATCCTTTCCTGAAGCTGATTGGTGGAGATCATCGCGCTGTTGCTCTGCTTGATCGCGCCAGAGAGCT
>WSZX01000462.1 GCA_013139935.1 Ardenticatenales bacterium | reverse complement strand
GGGAGGGGGAACGTTGTAGGTGACTGTGGCTGAACGGGTCTCATCTTTCTCTACTGCGCCGACCTGCCATTGATGGTAGCGCCAACCATCTCCCGATATGCCGACATCCTCAAAGGTGGCGCCTGTGCTAACCTGGGTGGCCTGGACAGGTTCCTGAACCAAGATCGTCAACTCGTCTGTTGCGATTCCCCCCAGCCAGGTGTAGGTAAACCGCACTGTATCGTCGACACGGCTGTACGGACAATAGTACTCCACCCGGACTATCGGCTCAGTCGTCTCGACCGTCAGCAGGGTTGCGCCGTCACCGGATTGGGTCTGAAAGGGGGCATTGAACATCCGTCCATCGCCATCGATATGGGCAACCGCACTGGGGTCGCCAGCCTCGGGCGGCAGTCTCAGGCGGATGGTGGCCGGAAGCGTTGCATCCTCTGAGAGGTCAGCGGTAATCAGAACCAGCACCTCCGGCCGATCATGGTCTGGCCACAGGTCAACCATTACCCGCGCCAGTCTTGCTACCTCCGTCTGTGCCTCCAATGGCACAGCACTGAGCATAGCCACCAGAACCAGCACGCAGGCAATCCGATGTAGTATCTTCATGTGCTCTGAGGCGCTATTATACCACAAGGAAACTCCGGCTGATGAACGCCTAAGGCCGTCGTTTGCTGATTGATGGCGTGGCCGCGATCTTGTGATATAATGCGTGCGCCAAAGAAATAGCACCGATTCTACCTCATCCAGCAATAGCATATGGACAATTCCAACGCCGAACAGGTCTCCGCATCGCTTCCTTCTACCAGGACCCACGAGCTAGTCGCATCCGCTCGTTGGCTGCTCAAGATGAGGTGGATCGCTGGGGCCGGGGTTTTCCCGGCGACATGGATTGCGTGTTCCGTACTCAATCTGGGCGTGTCCTCGACCCCGCTATTCATCACTGGGGTGGCGATTCTGCTGTACAATGCGTTGCTCTGGTACTGGCTCGGCCGGCTGAACAGGATCGCAGACCCGCAAGACGTTCGCTACAGTCATCTAGCTCACCTTCAAGTCGGGCTCGATTGGCTGGCTATGACAGCCTTGATTCACTTCTCGGGCGGGGTGGAGAGCCCAATTATTTTCTTCTTTGTCTTTCATATCATTATTGCCTCCTTGCTCTTTGACCAGCGAACCGCATACTTTTACGCGTTCACGGCGCTCCTCCTGGTAGGCGGTACGGTCGCATTGGAGGTCGCTGGCCGGCTTGAGCATGTTCATGTTGAGGGGTTTCTGGGCACGGTGTCGTATCGTGAACCCGCTTACCTGGTTGGGGTGCTGGGAATCTTTGCTGTCACCAGCATAGTGACGGTCTACTTGACCTCGTCCATCGCCGAGCGGCTGCGCCGGCGCGAGGACCAGTTGAGCACTTTGTACATGGGTGCTCAAGCGGTCAGTTCCAGCCTTGACCTGGCGACGGTGCTCAATCGGTTGGTGGAGGCTACTGCTGAGGCGATGGGTGTATCAGCCGCCTCGATTGGTCTCATAGACTCTACTGGAACAGGGGTGGAGGTGGCGGCCGCCCACGGGATGAGCGCCTCATACCTGTCCAAGGGACCGATACTACTGGAAAAGAGCCGCGTCTATTCTAAAGTGTTGTCAAGTGGCCGGCCACTGATCGTCCAGGGAGAGGTGGATCGTTCCCGGTTCCAGTACCCGGATGAGAAGGAAAAGGAGGGTATCCGTTCCATTCTCTACGTTCCGTTGATCGCCAGAAATCGCACGCTGGGCATAGTACGCGCTCATAGCTCCCGACCGAATCGTTTCACTGAGGACGATGCACGTTTCCTTACCGCCATCGCTGCTCAGGGAGGTGTAGCCATCGAAAACGCCATGGCATACCAGGCGCTCAAGAAACTTGATCTGGACAAATCACAGTTCGTGCGCTCTGTTACCCATGAGCTGCGTTCCCCGGTGACCGGGGCTCAGAGTCTGCTGCGGGGCGTGATCAAGGGATACGCGGGCGGATTGACCGACCGGCAGCAAGATATCTTAAAGCGTCTCAACCGGCGGCTGAACAAGTTGGAGGCACTGATCAATGACCTGCTTGACCTGGCTGCCGGCCGATCAGATCTCAAGGTTGAGGACAACAGATCCCTGGCGCTGATGGACACCCTGGATCGTGTTATTGCCCGCTTGAGTGTGCAACTCGATGAGAAGGAGCAGAAGTTGGTTTATGACCGCCCGGCCGGCAACCCCATCGTCTCTGCCACCGAGGAGGGTTTGGATCGCATCTTTGTCAATCTGGTGGGTAATGCAATTAAATACACCCCAGAAGGCGGGACCGTTAGCGTGCAAGTGGAAGAGCGCGACCTTCATGTGGCAACAGCAGTCAAGGATACGGGGATTGGCATCCCAGCCAAGTCACTGCCCAGGTTGTTTTCTGAATTCTACCGCGCTCCCAACGCCAAAGCCTTCGAGACCGGGACCGGCCTGGGGCTGGTCATAGTAAAAGAGTTGGTCGAGAGTTTCGGCGGCCGCATCAGTGTGGAAAGCGAGGAAGGTCGTGGAGCTGCTTTCACTGTTCACCTTCCGGCGGCCGCGCCCTGATGTCAACCTGGCAATCCATGTTCAAGGCACCGGAGGCACGAGACCCCCCCATCTTGAGCTCCAAGTGGAGCATGATCTGCGCCCTTGGCGTCAGCCTATGGGCTGGATATTCGGGACCCATCCTGGCGCCGCTGAGCTAGGCGGCAGGAAGCATCGGTTTGTCTCGAGTGCACTGGCTGTCGTTCACAAAGTACTTGTTCAAAAACAACTTGGCGGTTTTGTGACCGCTCTACCCGTGAATCACCACTGTAAACGGGGAGTTATTCCTTAACAAGTGCAAAGGAGAAAGTTGCATTGATTGAGCAGATTCGCACCAAGGCCCAGGAACTCCTGGAAAGCGGCCGGGTGAGTTGCGTGATTGGCTACGAGGCCGGAACTCGTGGTGGCACGCGCCCTGCCTTTGTTTATGACCCGGCCGATGTGGAACGGTTGGTCTGGAACCGGGAATGCTATGCCAATCTGACGACCTTCCTGCATGATAAAAAGAAACCCAGCCGACGGGGGGAAGCCGTGCCCGCCGTCGCTATCCTCGTCAAGCCCTGCGACAGCCGAGCCATCAATCTCCTCCTGGGCGAAGCGCAAATACAGCGGGAGAAGGTCTATGTGATTGGCCTTGCCTGCGGCGGCATGATGGAGGAAGGAATGCTGCAGGAGCGTTGTCTCCGGTGCGATCTGCGGACCCCAATTGTTTACGATGTACTCATTGGTGAGCCTCCAGACGTTGAGGTGAGCGATGACCTGGCGGATGTGGCCGCATTTGAAAATAAGTCGGCCGCTGAAAGACTCACGTTCTGGTTAAAGGAGTTCGACCGTTGCATTCGCTGCTATGCCTGCCGGCAGGCTTGCCCCGGATGCTACTGCGATGTCTGTGAATTCGATCGCGATGATTCGCTGTGGATCGGTATGCAGATTGAGCTTCCAGAGAAGTACTTTTTTCACGCTTTTCGCGCCATGCATCTGGCAGGCCGTTGCGTGGAGTGCAATGAGTGCGAGCGTGTCTGCCCGATGGACATCCCGCTCAGCTTGCTCAACCGTAAGCTGGTCAAGGAGGTGAGCGAGTTATTCGGACATAAAGGCGGCATGACCACCGATCCGACTCCTTTTGTAACCATCCTGGCCGACGGGGAGGTGTCGCTGATATGATGTTCATGACCCACGATGATCTGACCACCTGGCTGGATCGCTTGACCAAAGAACTTGTGGTTATTGCCCCCCGCGATGTGGGTAAAGGGCACGTGTTCTATCGGCCGGTCGCCAACAGCAGCGAAATCACCTTTGACTATGCTCGACCGGACCTCTCGGCCAAAGAGTTCCTCTTTCCGCACACCGAACGGCTGATGCGGTTTGAGAAGCGGGGCGACCAGGTTGAGCTGCATGACCTGTCTTGTGAAGCGGAGCAGGTTGTCTTTGGGATCCGGCCGTGCGACGCTCACGGATTCGTTGCCTTTGACGCTCTCTTCCGGGATCGGGAACCGGCCGACGCTCATTACTCCCGGAGGCGGGAGATGACGACGCTGGTGGGGATGGCCTGCCCGCAGATGTGGGAAGGCTGCTTCTGCACCAGTGTTGGCGGCGCGCCGGACGACCCCTCGCACTTGGATGCGCTGTTGATACCGGTTGATGGGGGGTATGCCGTTCAGTCGGTGACTGACAAGGGGGAGAGGCTGCTGGCCTCAGCCGACGTCAAGGAGGTGACAGATGGTCCGGATCGAACACTGCACGAAATCCCCAAGAACGAAATCGTGCCTGTGTTGCCGCCGGAGCAATGGCCGGGTCTTTTTGACGAGGATTACTGGATGCGGCTGGGCGAACGGTGTCTGAGCTGCAAGCTCTGTACCTTTATTTGCCCGACCTGCCGCTGTTTCGATCTGCGCGATGAGCCGATCGCTTCTGGTGCCAATCTGGTCGTCCACGAGCGGATGCGGGTCTGGGACGCATGCACCGCCCCTAACTACCGTACGATCGCGGGGGGGCACAATTCCCGGCCGCTCAAGGGACAGCGCATTCGGAACCGCTACTACT
>WSZX01000480.1 GCA_013139935.1 Ardenticatenales bacterium | reverse complement strand
CTCCCGGCGCCGGCCGATAGGTTGCCGCTGTGCAGGCCATCAACTGTTGGCGAGCCGCGGGCACAAGACCGCCGGCCGCAAGCGCCGGTGCAAGCCGGGGAGCAAACTCCTGAATGAACTCGATTCGGGGAGACCGGCCCCGCGATTCAAACGCCTCCCTCAGCACCGAGAGTGATGCCCCCAGATCACCAGAACATGGCTCATCCGGGATGGCATAGTTGACAAAGGTTAGCGGGTCCGTGGGGTGGAAAAAGAGCGTAAAGGGTGGCGCGGAGACGGTTTCATACTGCCGCCGGGCGCTGCAACGAAGGTATGTCTGCAATCTGGCAATCGACACCACGATCTGCGGCCTGAGCGATAAGGTCTAGGAGCGCCGGCGCTTGCTGTCGGGTCGCCACCGATCCACGATTACGGTCACCGGCACCGGGGGTTCGCCAGGTGCAGCTTGCGCGCGAGAGATATCCTGAGCCCGGCCTTTTTCCCGGCCGCGCACTCGATGCATGCAGTTGGGCATCCCTTGCTCCCCACCGGGTGCCTATGGCTCTGAATGTCCAGCGATATTGACAGGCAGCGTGATCGTAAAGATGCTGCCGTCGCCTGAGGCGCTTTCCACCTCAATACTACCGCCGTTCGCTTCCACCAGGCCCCGGGAGATTGCCAACCCCAGCCCGATGCCCCGGTCCTTGGTGGTAAAGAGCGGCTCAAAGATCCTTTCCCGGTCGCCGGGCGATATGCCGCAGCCGCTGTCGGTGACGGAGAGGGCCACCTGCCCTGCCTCGAGCCGGGAACTGATGTCCAGGCGGCCGCCTTCAGGCATGGCCTGGTAGGCGTTGGAAATCAAGTTGTGCAGCACGAGCGCCAGGTGTTGCCGGTCAACGTACACGGCCGGCAGGTGAGCGGGAATACCAGTGGTCACTCGCACGTTTGCCGGCGGTGGAAATCTCTCCAAGGCGGACGAAACCAGCTCTGAGATCAATGTGTCCACTCTAGCGGGCGGCCGGGTCCGCGCAAACCCCAGCAGGTCGGAGATGATCTGGTCCGAGTTGCGGACCTCGGCCGAGATCATCTCCAGGTGCTGTAGGGTGGTCTCGTCACCGTCAGCGTGCGCCTGTTGGAGCAAGTCGACCGCGCCAGAGATGACAGATAGCGGATTGCGTAGCTCGTGGCCGATGCCCCCGGCCATCTGACCCAGCACGGCCAGCTTTTCCTGGCGCACCAGCTCTTCCTGGGCATCCTGGAGCTCCTCAGTGCGCTGTTCCAGCCCCCCGACCAACTCGCGCAACCGAGCCGTCATCTCATCAAAGCTCGCGGCCAATGTTCCCAGCTCGTTGCGGCTGACGATATCAACCTCAGCATTCAGATTGCCGGCGCTTATCTCGGCCGCGGCGGCCGTCAGGCGCCGCAGAGGGCCCACCACCTGGCGGGAAAAGCCAATGCCGAGCCCACCGGCCGCCACTATCGATATCAACAGCGCGCCGCCCATCACCACCACCATGTTTCTGATCGGCGCAAAGGCTTCGGCCGTGGGCAGCTCTACCACCATGTGCCAGCATACACTGGGTATAGGAGCGATTGCACCCAATACCTCCACTCCGCGCAGTCCGTGATAGGCCGCCAGGGGGTCAACGGCGCTGGACGTCAACTCCTTCATAAAGGAGCGGTCCGATATGTTCTCCCAGGCAAACGTGTCGGCGCTATCCCCTGTCCGGGCAATGATGAAACCATCCTCATCGACCACGAAAGCGTATCCCGTCTCTCCCACAGCCGCCTGGGAAACGATGGACCAGAGGAACGCCGGGTTCACCTTGGCCAGCAGGGCGCCGTCCACCTCGTCCTGCCGGTTCCGAACCAGAACGGCCATGTTCACGACTGGAAGCTGGGTGGCAGGATCTTGCCCCACCGACGAAACAAAAGCCTCTCGTTGTTCAAAGGCACGGGAAAACAGGAGCGAGTCGGACGGGTCCCCCGGGATCGCGGGCCCATGGGAAGAGGCCGTGGAAACGGGGCGGCCGTCACGGTCAAAAATGGCTACCGACTCGAAAGCCTGATTCTGCCGGGTCAATCCTTCCAGCAAGTCATGTTGGATGTCAGGCGACAGGTCGCTCAACCCGCGCACCTCCGCCAGATAACCCAGCTTCCGTTGCAGGTCGTCCATGCTGGCGTTGATATCGCCGGCCATAGCCCTGCTGCGCTCTCGTTGGACGGCCGCCAGTTGCTGCAAATGGGAGCGAGACGCGAGATAGATCAGGACGCTCCCGGTCAGCAGCAGGCTCAATCCCACCAGCAAGACCAGGCCAAACCTGAATTGCGTTGCGATGGAGAAGAAGCGGGGTTGACGTGCGCGGCCGGTGGCCTCGGTCTGTTTGGAATCGCTATCGCCCAGTGACACCCTCTCCTTCTTTGAGTCCCAAGACTCGTGCGCACTCACGGCCGATGCCCCCGCGCACGGGAGTCGCATCGCCGACCGGCTTGCGTTCCCGCTCTCGTCCGGGCCGCCTCTCATCGGACAACGTGCGGCGGACTCGTACATTCCGGCGTGAGGGGAACGCCCCTCGTCATTAGTATATCGTGACCGGCCGCTCTCGGCAACCGCCGGCCGAATCGATGGCATCAGGGAGATCTGGATTGCCGTCTTGATGTCGGGTTGCAGGCAGCCGGGCGGTGGGTCGGATTGTCCGGCCACGACGGCCGGGGCGTGCTCCAGGGCACTGGCGACAGATGGGAGAACACCCCAGCGACAACCGGACTGTCGATCCCTGCTTGGAACAGCTCACCAGAAGCCCACACGCCCTATTCTTGCAGCCAGCCACTGCCTCAGAGTAGTTAGTTCACGATCCTCCGATTCAGTGAACCACGGTACGTCGGCTTTTTGGCCTGCCGTGCGCAAAGCCTGCCCCGAAACCGAAGAACGAAGCTG
>WSZX01000226.1 GCA_013139935.1 Ardenticatenales bacterium | reverse complement strand
CGCTCAGGCCAGGCTCCCGGTCATTCATGCATTGCAGTGCATAGCGACGGGCAAAGATCAGGCTGACGTTCTGGAGCGCAGAGCGGACGGCCGACAACTGCTGTAACACTTCGTGGCAGTCTCGATCAGCGTCCAGCATCCGCTGCACCCCGCGCACCTGTCCCTCGATCCGACGTAGCCGGATCAGCAGATCTGATTTGACCTCTTCTGGAATTGACTGCATTATTGATCACCGCTCAGTGCATATACCATACTCCGGTATAGTATACATCCAGACGATGATGGTGTCAAGTGAGAGCCAAGGGTGTCGAAAAAACGCACTGCTGATCCTATTCAGGGCCTCGTGGACTGCTGTCTTGTCGCGATGAGACCATCACTAGAATGCCGTTCCCTATTGGACACGGAGAATCGCTGATGTACAGCCGCCTTGACATGCACTTGCCACATGATATACTGCCCATCGTTGGTTTTCCGCAGTGATCCGAATCATGAAAAGAACCGCCTTCCTGGGGACCCTGCTCCCACCCCTGCTTTTGGCGCTCGCCGGCCTGGCTTGTGGGCTGACCAATCCGCTGGAGAATCCAGAGGCTGTCAGCACGGCCGCTGCGCTGGTCCCAACACTCAAGGCAGCCGCTGTCGACCTGGCTCCCACCTTGGAGGCGATGGTGACTGACCTGGCACCCGCCGTCGAGGCTGCGGCCACGGCTCTCATGATCGCCACGCCGGAGGAGGTACCTATGGAACTGGCAACGACGGTGCAAACGGCCGCCTCGCCAACGCCGGAGCTGCCCCGCCCGACGCCTATCGGCGGCATTGAGGAATATCTCGGCGTGACAGACGCCAGCACAGGGCTCAGCGGGCTGGCAAGTTTCCGCCAGACCGCCGCGCTGAGCTTCATCGGCAATGGGGAGACGGGAAAGGTGGACTATTGGGGCGAGTTCACCACTGCCCCGCAGGCCACTCATGGGCGGGTCGTGCTCAGCGGGCTGGCGGCTGCCGGGCTGCCCATTCCCACCTTTGAGTACATTGTCATTGAGAGTGCTGCGTGGATCAAGATCGGCCGACAACCGTGGATTCCCATAGTGGAAGAGATCGAGACGTTGACCGGCCGGCAACCGTTCAGCGCCGATGACTTTTTTCTCGGCGTTCCAGCCGCTCAACGCGTGCTTCCCAACCAGATCCTTGGCGGAGTTGAGTGCAAGCACTACATTTATGACGTCAATGACCTCCAAATCGAGGGCGGTCGGCTGAACTCCGCCAGTGGCGAGATCTACACCGCGCTGGACGGTGGATATGTTGTCCTGTACACTCTCCACGGAATGGGCTCGCTGGACGAGTTCTTTGCGGGCCAGTCAGGTACGATTGATCTGTCCTACACAGTCTCTGACGTCAACTCCGGGATCACCATCCGGCCGCCACGCTAGGTTAAGTGGAACTAACTCGTGAAGAGATTCTGGGCACTGCTTTTCTTGGTTCTCCTGACCAGTTGCAGATCCGGTCCCGAAAAGTGCCGCACTGCCAAGGCACTGCTCGAAGATAATTTCAACGATGAGGCCTGCGGTTGGGACAGGTACGACAGGGAAGAGGCTTCGGCCGGCTATGCGGACACAGAGTACTTTATTGCCGTCCACCAACCCAACACATCAGCCGTGGCCGTTCCTGGAGCCCAGTTTACCGACGTGTCCATTGAAACGGATGTCCGCCTGGGCGGTGGATTGGCCGACAACAACCTGGGAATCTTGTGCCGCTACCAGGATATGGACCATTTCTACGCGTTTCTTATTAGCTCTGATGGCTACTATGCCATCGTCCGAGTTATCGACAGCGCATCCTTTCAAACCCTGTCCGGGGATGGGAAGCACCTGATGCCAAGTGATGCCATCCTGACAGAGACCGGTGCGGTGAACCAGATTCGGGCAGAGTGCACCGGTGATCTATTGACGCTTTATGTTAATGGGCAGCAACTGGCCAGCGTTACTGATGATCAACTAACGGCCGGCGATATCGGATTCATCGTCAGCACCTACAGTGAAGGCTCAACGGAAGTGCGCTTTGACAACCTATTCGTCCGAGAGCCGGTCGCGCCGCTTGGTGAGTCTGAATAGGCAAAGACGCGTGCAGCGCTTGGTCGGGAGGTGACGTTGCCGGACTGTAGCATCCGGGACGTCATCGGCCGGCCAGAGAACTCTGGATCACTGCAGGAGGGTCATCCAATGCATCTGTCCAAACTTGCACTACTGTGTGTGGTGCTCTCATTGCTGGCAGGTTGCACGGGTCTGGGTGGGGAGAGGCATTCAGGCGGAGTCATCTACCAGAATGACTTTTCTGTCGAGTCAGAGGACTGGCTGCTAGAGTCCGATCTTGATGCCAGCGCCAGCTATGTCGACGGGCAACTGCAGTTACGAGTCTCTTCCCCGAATCTGATCGCCTGGGCTGAACTGAAAGAGCACCAGTTCGATGACTTTGAGCTAGAAGCAGAAGCCACCCAGCTTGCCGGTCCGGACAATAACAGCTATGGCATCGTGTTTCGAATGAAGAACCCATCGGCCCACTATAGTTTTGACATCAGTGGAGACGGCTACTATCGCTTCAACCGACGGGATGAGGCAGAGGGCGGCCGGTGGACAGAGATCATAGATTGGCTTGAATCGCCCGCGATTCACCACGGTGCCAGCACAAACATGATCAGGATCGTTGCTCAAGGCAACCAGTTTTCCTTTTACATCAACGGGCAACTCGTGGCAGAAGCAAATGATGATGCCTACCGCTCGGGCTCGATTGGCTTGAGTGCGGGATCTTTCCACGAACCCGGCGTCGAGATCGCGTTTGACAATCTGGTTGTCCGCAGACCATAGACGTTGCCAACCCCCGGGGAACGAACCGGACCGCTGCACAGGGGCCGGCAGACCAGAGCTGGCCATCCCCATCCACAGACAGAGCCCCGCTTGCGCGGGGCTCTGCGTTTGGTGCCTCTGAACCTCCATCCAGTAAAGGGTACAGGATTACACCGGCACGCTAGGCAGATCGGCCAAGGCTTGGCGCAGTTTGTCTTCCTCAAGCTCATAATCTGACAGATCTTTCCTGAAAAAGGCATCGTAGGCTGCCAAGTCGAAATGGCCGTGCCCGCTGTTATTGAAAAGAATGACCTTGGATTCGCCGGACTCCTTGCAGGCCACAGCCTCATCGTAAACCGCCTTGACCGCATGAGCCGTCTCAGGGGCAACGATAAAGCCCTCAGCCCTGGCGAAACTCACAGCGGCCTCAAAGCAGGTGTTCTGGTGATAGGCGCGCGACTCTACCTCCCCCTGCTCCAACAACGCACAGATACTGGGCGCCATCCCGTGATAACGCAGTCCACCGGCGTGCACCGGGGCAGGGACAAAGCCGTGCCCCACCGTGTGCATCATGGCCACCGGGCCGGTCTTGGCTGTGTCCCCCCAGTCGTAGGCATAGATACCCCGGGTCATGCTGGGGCAGGCGGTGGACTCGACAAAGATGGCGCGCAATTGCGGCCTGCTGCCGTCCAGTTTGTCCTTCAGGAAGGGATAGATGAGGCCGGCGGCGTTGCTGCCGCCGCCCGCGCACCCAATGATAATGTCCGGGTAGTCGCCAGCCATTTCCATTTGTTCCCTCGTCTCAAGTCCAACGACGGTTTGATGCAAAAGAACAAAGTTCACCACACTACCCAGTGAGTACTTGAAGCCATCGTGGGTTACGGCGTACTCGATGGCCTCGCTGATGGCCATGCCCAAGCTACCTGGCGTCTCCGGATCGACCGCCAGTATGTCGCGGCCGGCCTTTGTCATTGTGCTGGGACTGGCAACAACGGCACCACCCCAGGTCTCCATAGCGATACGCCGATAGGGCTTCTGCTGGTAGCTGATCGCCACCATGAAGACCTTGCATTCCAGACCAAACATCTGTGCAGCAAAGCTGAGAGCGCTCCCCCACTGACCGGCGCCCGTCTCGGTGGCAAAACCCTTGAGGCCCTCCTGTTTTCCGTAATAGCACTGGGCCACAGCTGTATTCGGCTTGTGGCTACCTGGCGGGCTGACCCCTTCCCACTTGTAGTATATCCTGGCCGGGGTATCCAGCGCCTTCTCCCAGCGGATTGCGCGGTGGAGGGGAGTGGGACGCCACATCTTGAGCGCATCGCGCACCTCATGCGGGATCTCAATCCACCTCTCCAGACTCATCTCCTGCTTGATGAGAGCCTCGGGGAAAACGGGCATCAGGTCATCTGGCTGCAGAATCTCCAGCGTCGCCGGATGCCGAAAGGGGGGAGGAGGTTGCTTCATATCCGCCAGGATATTGTACCAGTGAGTGGGCAGATCCTTTTCCTGTAAGACGTACTTGTACTGCGACATGACTCTCTCCTTGTTGGCTAGGAAACGACAACTATCAGCAAGTTATGCACATCGAATCGAGGGATCGTTTCAATACCGTCCTCCTTTGCACGCGGTGCGGTGCGGACCGGCGACCGGCTGTACCGCTAGCTCCGTCAACCCCTGGTGCTCGCTTCGCGGCGCATGGGAAGCGTCCAGGACACGCCCTCATACACTCAAGAGGGAAGCCCGCTCGGTGAAGAACTGTCTATAGAGCTTGAAATGCAGAGTATCTTCGTATTCGACCTCCTCAATATGAGATGAGTCAAAACTAAGTATCTGGGCCCCAGGACAGGCCAGAAGGATGGGAGAGTGCGTAGCGATGATGAATTGGGCTCGGCCTTTAGCCTGGAAATGACGTAGCAGGTTCAGGAACGTGATCTGGCTCAAGGGCGAGAGTGCGGATTCGGGTTCATCCAGGAAATAGAGGCCGCTGACGCTAAAGCGACCTCTCATGTAGGATAGAATCCCCTCACCACGCGACATGGTGTTCAGGATGCGGCCGCCATGGTGCTGCAGCCGGCCGGGATCGCAGAGGGCAACGTCATCAAGGAAATCGGCCCAGTCGCGGAACGTTTCAGCGCGGAACAGGGACCCGGGAACACGTCCGTTTGCCCAGGTAACGCTGACAAAATCTGCGAGCTTGGTCTCATAGGGATTTCTGTGGGCCAGATGCCGCCGGGGACTATCCCAGACTTGAACTCCGCACCTCCTGACAACAGCATCCAGCAAAGTGGACTTGCCGGATCCGTTCTCGCCGACAAAAAAGACAACCGGTCCTTTGAGGATGAGTTCTGCCGTCTTTTCGAGGGCCGGTATGTTGAACGGGTAGAAGCGGCGGGTGGGAAAGCTGTCTCCGTGGATCCTGATTCTCACTAGATGCATTTCATGCCTCCTGGTTGGTTGCCGGCGCGCCAGCAGCGCCGTTCCTGCAGGGCAGGATGAGCCTGGTGGATCAGAACCCACTCCCGATTCCAACCTCGTCCAGACGATGCCGATTTCAAGGCACAACGCCCTGTCTCATATCCGCCCTTCCGTACCCAGTCTGCCGATCTCGCCCAATAGAAAAGCGCCCGTCCCTGAAAGGGACGAGCGCTGTTGCGCACCCGCGGTGCCACCCTGATTAGGCCTTGATCCTACTAGACAAAAAAATGCCGTCGGTGACGGCAAATCGAGGACGGCCAGCCTCACTCAATAGGTACGGCTCCTGACAGACTATGGAGCGATACCCTCACCTTGATAACGGTGGTGCTTCCGGCGCGGCCTACTCTCATTCAGCCACGCTACTCCCAGGCCCATTCGGCGCCCCCGTCGGTACCGGTCTTTCACCCTCACCGGCTCTCTGAAACCGCGTTTGAGCGCGTACTATTCCTGTTCACAGTAGTTTGCTATTCAGTTAGGGGAAATATACCAGGGACGGGACCGTCTGTCAACCGCCCCGCTCGGCTGCCTCTGCAAGATGTGGTTCAATCATGGAGACGAACTGGGCCTTGGGGCGCGCCCCCACAAGCCGGGCCACCTCTTCTCCCCCTTTGAACAGTATGACGGTGGGAATCCCCTGTACGCCATACTGCCCTGGAGTAGTCGGGTTGCTGTCCACGTCCAACTTGCCGGCCTTGAGCCGGCCGGCATACTCGTCGGCCAGTTGCTCCACCACCGGCGTGACCATGTGGCACGGTCCACACCAAGCAGCCCACAGGTCAACAAGGACAGGCAGTGCCGAATCCAGCACCACCTGCTGAAAGTCCGCGTCTGTTATCTCGATCAGATTTGACATCGATTCACTCCTCGCAGCCAAGTCGCAAAGCCGAGCCTATACTAGCAGATCGAATATGCTTGTCAAGCGGATAAGCCAAGAGTGCGGAAAACAGTCCTCCGCGGGTAGATGGAGATGCAGGGATGGGATTGTCCCACCCCGGCCGGTTTCCCTTTTGCTACGCGGAACTAACCAGGGAGGGAGCGGCATCTTTTCTGTTCTCCGACGGCCGTCAAGCGTCGGCTCCCAGCACCCAGCCTTTTCGGGAGAACTGCTGCCAGGGGTTAGGTGGCTGCCAGGCCGGCAAAACGGGTATCCCGTTCTATCGTCTGACGCAGCCCGGCCTCAAGCCCGATTGCCGGCCGGTAGTTCAACCGCCGGGTGGCCAGCGAGATGTCGGCGCACAAACGCGAGACGCCGCCGGCGTGCTGCACATTCCGCAACACGTGTGCCCGCCGGCCGGTAGCCTGTTCGACGGCCACCACCAGTTCATTAACGCTGACCCCCACACCGGTGCCGATATTCATTGTCAGACTGTTCACATCGTCCGCTATGGC
>WSZX01000502.1 GCA_013139935.1 Ardenticatenales bacterium | reverse complement strand
GCCGACGCAGGCGTTATAGTTCCCAACCCGCAGATGCCCTCTCCCATCCACGACAAAGACGTCGTAAGGGCAGACCTCAGCGCAGGTGGCGCACTTGCCGGGCATCTTGGTATTGATGCACAGGTCTCTCATTACTGAGACACAGAACGTGCCGTTGATTGGTGCCATTGTGGTTCTCCTTCAATCAGTCTCGGGACATCAGGCGGGACGGACTATTGCGCCTTATAGAAGGGCTTTTCCGACAGCCGGACGATCTTTTTGAATTCCTTTGGGTCGGCGTCAATGTCATGGTGACCAAAATAACCGCGCAGCCCGCTCAAGTCAGCCCCAGTCATCTCGTCCAGCAGCGCATTGTGCCCAGGCTCTCCCACTCCCCACCGACATAGATGCTTCCGCGGATGAGACAGTTGCCCAGATTCTTGCCCGCGTCGCCCACGATGACCAACTCTCCGGCCAGCATGTAGGTTGCGACTTCGTCGCCCACGTTGCCTTTGACAATAATCGTGGCGCCCTTGTTCATGACCGCAGCAAGACCGCCGGCGTTCCCGTCGACCACGATGGTACCGCCATAACGGAACAACCTGTAGAGATATCATCAGGCGGGCTGGTGTCAGTTGGGCCGAACCGTGCTGCTCACAGCTGGCGATGATCTACCCTGGTGAGCCGCCAGATCCGTGAACCGCTGCTTGATTCGAATCAGTGCACAGATCGCAACGGCCGGGGTGAGGCTGTCGCTGTAACTCGGTTGGAAAGTCTGACCCTTTGGCACATATCAGTAGTCGTGTTCTCACCGCAGTGCCTACCGTTGAAAGAGGAGTGCCCCGGTCACGTCGATGGGCTGGCGTCGCCGGGGCTGTTTGACAAGCTTGCTAGGGAAAGACCCCCCGCTGGTGGATAGCCCTTGCGACCTTGTCCACCGCCAGCATGTACGCGCCCACCCGCAGCGGGACCCTCTGTTCATGGCTATAGTCCCACACCTTCTCAAAACTGTTGACCATGATCCGCTTCAGGTTGCGATTGACCTCTTCTTCCTCCCAGAAAAAGAACTGCAGGTTCTGCACCCACTCGAAGTAGCTGACCACCACCCCGCCGGCGTTGGCCAAAATGTCAGGCACGACGATGATATTCCGGTCTTGCAGGATCTCGTCCGCCTCGGAGGATGTGGGACCGTTGGCCCCTTCCACAATCATTCTGGCCCGAATGTCCGGCGCGTTGCGGGCGTGGATCTGGTGCTCCAGTGCGGCCGGGATTAACACGTCCACCGCGCTGGTCAGCAACTCGGCATTGCTGATGTGCTCTACTCCCGGCGCCTGGTATCCCTCCCGTAGACGTTTGGGGTGGTTTGCCCCATGCCAATTGCCGCTGGCTATGTCCAGGCCAGCGGGACCCCAGAGGCCCCCGTTGACGTCACTTACGGCCGTCACCTTACAGCCCATGTGGTCCAGAATGGTGGCGGCCGCGGAGCCCACGTTGCCATAGCCCTGCACCGCCACCGTCGTCTCGGTCAGGTCCCGGCCGGCGCGCTTGAGCAACTCGTGGGTAACCATGGCCACCCCCCGGCCGGTGGCCTCCATGCGCCCCAGCGAGCCGCCCAGAGCGACGGGTTTTCCGGTGACGATTTCCAAGGTGGTCTTGCCGGTCAACATGCTGACCGTATCGGCTATCCAGGCCATGGTCTGGGAATTGGTGTTTACGTCCGGTGCTGGTATATCCCGCTTGGGGCCGATGATGGGCATGATCATTGCCGTATAGCGCCGTGTCATTCGGCGTATTTCGTTTTCCGACAGCTGCATGGGATCGCACTGCACTCCACCCTTGGCCCCGCCGTAGGGAATGTTCACCACCGCGCATTTCAGGGTCATCAGGGCGGCCAACGCTCTAACTTCATCCAGGTCTACGTCTGGGTGGTAGCGAATCCCACCTTTGCACGGGCCTCGGGCGCTAGAGTGCTGGATGCGATAGCCGGTGAAAACGCGAATGTATCCTTCATCCATCATCACCGGCACGGCGACGGTCAGTTCTCGCTCGGGTTGGCGCAGAATGGAATGAATCCCAGGGTCCAGTTCGAGCTGCATGGCCACATGATCTAACAATTCCAGAACAGTGTCCCACAAGTTCGTTCTCGGTGTCTCTTCTCTTATGCCAAGACCAGGCGTGGCAACGATATCTTCAAGCAGTCTTTCCATCCATACCTCCTCAGTTCGTGGCAACTGAAACAATGCCCACCCTAAACGCTCGGATAGGCACTGTGTTCAAGGTGAGCCAGATGACCTCCGTTGCCGGCTACCGTTCCCAGACTTTGATCGGCCTGTGGTAAAGCGAGGAAAACATAGCTCCGTAACCCACCCGCTTCTCCACATCGGCGTCATCCACTATCTGCACATCCAGCAGGTACTTGAGCCGGTCCAGGCCAAGCAGTCGGGAAAAGGCGCCGGCCAGAGCCCGATCCAATCCTTCTACCAACGATTGCAGAGCGCTGGTCTTGCGTTCAACCCAGACGATCAGGTGGATCAGCGTCATCTGTTCCTCACGGGCAAAGCAGATATCCTCGGGCGTGGCGTCGTAATCCACCGTGTAGACCGCCTTGACGTTCTGATCCAGCGTCCCCAGCGAATCTCCTACATGCCTAGCAATGCCATAACAGCAATACTTGTACGAAGTGGCATCGCGCTGCTGGAGATGCTTCAAAACCGCCTGATGGTCCTCCAACCTCATTTTTCGGGCGCAGAATTCCATTGCCTGATTGATGACAGTCTCGGCCGTGCTCTCTGCGTCCGGGAGCAACAGTTCGGGAGTCTTGCGTTCAACCTCCGCAATCCTAACTTGTCGAGTCATTGTTGTGCCTCCTTGTTTTGATTTCATCTTTCCTACGACACCCACATAATACTGCAAGCCCCATGAGAATCTCATAGAAGGCTGATCGCACAGTATGAAAAACCCATGAACAAAGCGGCTCTCACATGGTTGAGAGCCGCCGCCACAGATTCCCGAAAGACGAGGTGGCACCTCGTCCTACGAAGGGCAAGCCAGCGTGTATCCTACTCCCGGTGAAGTGATGATGTACTGGGGATTGGAGGGGGTCGTCTCCAGCTTCCGTCGCAGGTAGTGGATGTAGGCCCGTAGATAGTCAACGTCATCCCGATACTCTGGTCCCCACACCTCTGTCAGCAGATCCCGATGCAGCATGACCCGATTCGCATTGAGGGCCAATTGGCGCAACAGCGCGTATTCGGTGCGGGTGAGCGATACCTGCACACCACGCACCTTGACGGTTCGCCGAGCGAAATCGATCTCCAGTTCACCACACGTCAACACGGCGCTCTTGATCTCTTCCGGCCGTTTGGTGCGTCGCAATACCGCCTCAACCCGGGCCACCAACTCCTTGGCGCTGAAAGGCTTGGTCAAATAGTCATCGGCTCCCACACCAAAGCCGTGCAGCATGTCCGTCTCTTGTGCCTTGGCTGTGAGCATGATCACCGGCACATCCGAGAACTCGCGGACGCGGCGGCAAACCTCATAGCCATCCGGACCCACCGGCAGGAGAATGTCAAGCAGTACGAGATCGGGTTGCTCCAGGGCCACCATCTCGATGGCCGACCTTCCGGTAGCAGCGGCGACCACCTGGTAGCCCATCGCCTTTAGCACTTCGCTGACCAGCCGCACCACCCGAGGTTGGTCGTCCACGACTAGGATCTTTTCGCTCACGCTACCTCTCCTCTCGCTCGGCCGCCTCACGGCTCGGGCCCTCTAGGGGAAGCGCAAAGTAGAGCGTCGTGCCCTCCCCCACCTTGCTCTCTGCCCAGATTCGCCCTCCGTGGCTCTCGACAATGGTGCGGGAAATGGGCAGCCCCAGTCCAGAGCCCACGACGTGGCGGCCGAGGAGCGATTTGGCTCGAAAGTACTTTTCGAACAACCGGTTCACGTGCTCTGGGGTGAGGCCCACTCCCTGGTCCGCCACGCTGATGACGACCTCGTCCTCACGCACCTCACCCCGCACAACAATCAATCCCCCGTCTGGCGAGTACTTGACGGCATTGTCCAGCAGGTTGCGCAGCACCTGCACGATACGGTCAGGGTCGGCATCCAGGATTGGGAAACCTTCCCGGTAATCAAGCAAAAAGCGGTGGATCTTGGTGCGCCGTGCCATGTCGTCAATCACGTTCTTTGTCAGTCGCGGCAGGTTCACTGGCTGGGGTTCGAGCCTCAACAAACCAGCGTCAATGATGGATGACTCTAGCAGGTCATGGATGAGAGCCTGCAAGACATCACACTCCTCATCTATGAACTGCAGGAATTCACGCTGGGTTTCAGGGTCGAACGTTGCCTCTTCCATAAGCAGGGCCGTGGAGTAACCTTTGACCGAGGTCAGGGGCGTGCGCATTTCGTGGGCCAGCGTCGAGATCAACTCTGCCTTGAGACGATTGGCCTCCCGTAATGCGTCCGTAACCTGCAGGTCTTCTCTGAGCAGCGCGTTCTCAAT
>WSZX01000492.1 GCA_013139935.1 Ardenticatenales bacterium | reverse complement strand
AAAGTGCCGATGTGGATCCCAAAGCTTCGGAAGCGGTGAATGGCGTTGCTGAGAGTGGCCGGCCGCTGCCACACGGCGTCCTGACCGGCCGCCCTGCGCAGCCTGAACCGCACGGATGGCGTCGCGGTGATCGCACCGCCGATTGCACATTGAGGGGATCGAGGAGCGAGGCGCGACGTTGCCGACCGGATCGAGAATGCTGCCATATCGGACGAGGACCGGCAACCTCGCCAAGGACTCAGGTAGAGGGTATAATGGGGGCATGAGTACTCGTGGATGGCCGAACAACCTCTCCGACCGGGTCGGTATCGCAGTCGCTCACTACTGGCAGACAAGGAGCTACCAGCGTGAGAAGCAGACACGGGGTCGTCGGCGCGACCAGGGTGCGCGGACTGCGGTGACTGGCGGCGCACAGTTGGATGGCTTCATCGATCTGATGACGCGCGCCATTGTAGACGCCGGGGTTGACGAGAAATCCGTCTTTCGAAAAAAGACGCTCGAGCTTCCAGGCTACTTTCGGCCGACCAAAGAGTGGGATCTGCTGGTCATCAAGGACGGAACCTTGATCGCAGTACTTGAAGCCAAGTCCCAAGTGGGACCCTCGTTTGGGAACAATTTCAACAACCGAACGGAAGAGGCAATGGGGAGCGCATTGGACCTCTGGACGGCGTTCAGAGAAGGAGCATTCAATCAGAGCTACCAACCGTTCCTGGGGTATCTGTTTATGCTAGAGGACTGCGAGGCGTCGCGACGCCCAGTGAGGGTACGAGAGCCGCACTATAAGGTGTTCCCGGATTTTGTCGGCGCTTCCTACACAAGGAGGTACGAGCTGTTTTGCAGAAAGCTGGTGCGTGAGCGTCACTATTCGGCATCAGCGCTGGTCACCTCCCAGCGAGACACAGGCTTGGATGGAATCTACCGCGAGCCGGCCGAGGACCTTACCGTATCGAATTTCGTTCGTCAACTCGTTGCTCAGGTTTCGATCTATGGCGGCTGAAGAGAACTCCGCGGGAGCACAAACTGTCCATCGTCTCATCCAGGGAGATGCGAGGCGACTCGATTTCATCCCGGATCGGTCCATCCACCTGGTGGTTACGTCGCCACCGTACTGGATCTTAAAGCGCTACAACGAGGGTCCGGACCAACTTGGGCACCTCGATGATTACGAACGGTTCGTTGCCGAACTAGCCAAGGTCTGGAACCACGCATATCGTGTGCTCGTTCCTGGCGGCCGGCTTGTCTGCGTGGTGGGGGATGTCTGTATGTCCAGACGCAAGTTTGGCAGGCACGTCGTTTTTCCGCTGCATGCGGACATCTGTGTCTCGTGCAGGAAGATCGGTTTTGACAATCTGAATCCGATCATCTGGCACAAGATCTCGAACGCTAGCTATGAAGTGGCAAAAGGGGGGAGATTCCTTGGCAAGCCATATGAGCCGAATGCGATCATCAAGAACGACATTGAGTTCATCCTGATGCAGCGAAAGCCAGGCGGGTATAGAAAGCCCACACCTCAACAGCGCGAGTTGAGCAGGATCGAGAAGAAGGAATTTCAAGAGTGGTTCCGGCAGTTCTGGACCATATCCGGCGCCTCTACGCGCAAACACCCTGCTCCGTTTCCGCTTGGCCTTGCTTATCGACTAGTGCGGATGTTCTCGTTCCACGGTGACACTGTTCTTGATCCGTTTGTGGGTACGGGAACAACGATGGTCGCCGCGCTCCGGGCTGCTCGCAACAGCATTGGTGTCGACATTGATGCCGAGTATTGCCGCATGGCGGCGAGCCGCCTGGCATCTGAAACGAACAATCTCTTTCAGCCGGCGCGACTGGTTTATCAGCAGAGCATAGTCAACGAGCAGGATGGGGTTGTTCTCTGCGAGGAAGTGGCAGGCTACTGCGAGAGCGCCGAGAACGGGGCATAGGACGGACCTTCGAGGACGGGGCTGTCGCGTCACAGACCCAATCAACATCATTTCATGCCCTGACTTTTGGGGGAAAGCTGTGGTTGCGGTTGCCGTGTTGCTAAACAGTGGCGTCGCAGCAGCAAACTGCAAGATGGCCGCTGTACCCCGACCGTCGCGTTCACTCTTTTTGCGTCAGCTCTAGGGGATTGCCGATGGAGATAGGGCTAGATCCAAGAGCAGCAGGGCAGGCTGCCGCGTCTTGGCGGCGACCGGTTGCGCTGTGTGGTGACAGGATGGCGGCGCACCACCTGGAGGGAGAACCTCACGCCTTGTGCGGGGCAATGACGGATCGGGTGGACAGGAGCGGTGTCCTATCAGGTCGGAGCGGCCGGGCTAGGAGGAAAAGGCTGGAATAGTGGGCACAACGGGAGGGATTGAACGGTTCGCGCGGCGCCTTGCCGGCCGTCCAGTGGACCGCGCGCTGAAGGAGCACGTGGAGACGGTCGAGGCGGTTAACGCACTCGAACCCGCGCTGCGGTCGACGAGCGAAACCAAGTTGCGCGAGCGAGCCGGCCTGCTCATGAGGCGCGCTCGCTCGGGCACGCACCTGGATGACATGCTCGTCGCCCTCTTTGCTCTCGTGCGCGAGG
>WSZX01000312.1 GCA_013139935.1 Ardenticatenales bacterium | reverse complement strand
TCTGGATCGCCCAGGTGCAGTACGTCCAGACATACGTTCAGCCGGGCGCTAATCTCCGGCGACGGCTTGTCCCATCGCTTCGCAAAATCTACCCCTTTCTGGTCAATATTCAGCCCGTTTTCATAATCGCCTAGTTCACGATGCAGCCAGCCACGCATATTGAACGCCTGCGCCAGCAGGTAGCGGTCCCCGATTATCTGCGCCTCTTCCTGACTGCGATGGAAGGCGTCAAGGGCACGGCCGTAATCACCACGTCCGCCCAATGCCCGCCCCAGAATATTCCAAGCATAAGCGATGGCGTTGCGATCATCTGTCTCTGCCAGCAATTCCAGACCCAGTTCGGCGGCGCTGGCCGCTTCGTTAAACTCGGCTCGTTGGGCGTGTAAAAACCCAATTTCCACCAGGGCGCGGGCTTCCAACTGGTTGTCATTCAGCTTGCTGCTGACTATTTGAGCTCGAGTAGCTGTTTCCAGAGCGCTGCTTAGGTCGCCGCTGCTCTCATGAACCTCGGTGAGCAAGAGCAAACTTTGCGCCAGGTAATACTCGTCGCCCGCCTGTTCTGCCGCAGCCAGGGCGGCTTCCACCTCTGGTTTGCCGCCATCGGGCCGATGCTGGCGGCTGGCGTTTTGGGCCTGCGCGTAAAGCAACCGGGCGCGGCGGGCATCGTCACCATTACGTTCAGCCAGATGGAGACCTTGCCGGATAACGGCTGTTGCCGCCTTGTGGTCATCCAGCAGTATGAAGGCGCGCCCCAAACCAAGATAAGCATCCATTTGCGCTGCCGGTTGGTCGGTTAGAGCCAATGCCCGCTCGTAGTGGTGTGCCGCCAGCTGGTGGGCATAGGTGTCTAGAGCGTATCTGCCCGCTTGCAACCAGTACACCAATGCCTTCTCATTTTCCTCTCCGCGTTCAAAATGGTGGGCCAGTATTGCCGCCATATCCGGAGATGGTGGCAACGCCTCCAATGTGGTGCCGATGTGTCGATGGTAGAGACCACGCCGCGCCGCGCTCAGATCATAGTAGACAACCTCGCGGATCTTGTGGTGACAGAAATCATACTGTCCTGTTGTTTCTACCAGCAGTTGCCGCGCTGCCAGTTGCTCTACAGCGTTCAGTAGGGTCATTTGTGGCCTGAGGCTGATGGTTTGCAGGGTAGAGAAACCGAGGCGACGGCCGTAAACTGCCATCCAATCCAGCGTTTCTCGCTCTGCTGGCGACAGCCGCTGCAACCGGTCGCGCACCAAACCCTGGATAGCATCGGGCAAAGTCAGGTCAGGATCAGTTCGAGCCAGTGCTTGCCAATCTGTTTGAGCTGCGTCATCCAAAAGCCCCTCTTCTCTTAATGATTGGAGCAACGAGATTAAGAAGAAAGGATTGCCGTCCGTTTCCTGGTGCAGCCAGTGGCTCAGCCGGTTGGCATAGGGCGCGGTATCGGGCGTTTGCGCCAGCAGTGCGGTTGTGTCTTCTTCAGTTAAACGCGCCAAAGAAAGAGAAGTGATGTGTGCTTCCCGCCGCAAGCTGTGGAGCATGTTAACCAGGTCAGCGTCGGTGGAGAGGTATTCTTCTCGCACGGTAAACACGAGTCCGACGGGAACTTGGGCGAGGTGGCGGGCCAGGTAGTGGAGACATTGAAGCGTGGCCGGATCGGTCCAGTGAACGTCCTCGACGACCAGCAGCAATTTGTGCCGGTCTGCCTGGGTTGCGAAGAGGTGAAAGATAGCCTGGAACAACCGCCCCTGCGGGCTTTCGTCCGGTTCAACTGATGGAGGGGCAACGGCCGTTGCAGAAGCAGCCACATCGCCCATCTCCGGCACCAAAACAGCCAGTTCGCGCAGCCAGATGGGAGCCAACTGCTGCCAGCGATTATCACGTGCCATCACTTGGCGTGCCAGGTCTATCAGCGGTTGATAAGGCATGGATTGTTCCACCAGGTAGCAATGGGCGCTCAGTACGTGAAACCCTTGCCTGCGGGCAAGGACGGTCGTTTCTTGTATCAGGCGGCTCTTGCCTATTCCCGGCTCTCCGGTAATTAACGCCACTTGTCCCTGACCGGTGGTTGTCTGTGTCAGCAGTTGAGCCAGTAGGTCAATTTCCTTGCCCCGACCAACGAAGGGAGGAGAGATTGGAGGTTGGAAGGTGGATATTGAAGATTGAGCAATCTCCAGTTTCCAATCTCCTTCCAATTGCTGAATCTGACGGGCGAGTTCAGCCGTTTCCGGCATGGGGTCTACGCCAATCTCATCCTGCAAAGCTTGCACCGCTTCGTCGTACACTTTCAGCGCGGTTGCACGCTCGCCCAGGGCGGCATGGCAGCGCATGAGCAATCGGTAGGCAGTTTCATTGGCGTTATCCAGCGTCAGAATTTCACGGCAGTGGGTGATGGCTTGTTGGAAACGGCCGTTTCTCCCATGCGCCTCAGCCAGATTGATCAGCAGTTGCTCATAACGTCGCCGCCATTGAATACGGGGGATCTGTGCCCACTCAGCATAAGGGTCATCTTCCAGGTAGTCGCCCTGGCACAGGATGCGGGCTGCTTCCCAGGCCCTAATACGTACTGTCAGATCGGTAGCGGATTGAGCGGCGGCAAGCTGCGTGGCAACTGCGTCAGCATCCAGCCAGTGGTCGCTTTCTGAGTTGAAGCGGTATCCTTCGCCTTGTTTGTGGATATAGGCAGAACGAACGCGGGGCGGCAAGTCTGGCTGCAATGCGCGGCGTAATTGGCTGACGGTGACCCAAAGGTTATTCTGTGCTTTACGTGGCGGCAAGGCAGGCCACAAGTATTCCAGAAGCTGATCTGTCGGGACGAGACGCCCCGGTTCGATCAACAAGATCTGGAACAGCGCCTTGCTTTTTTGGGTCGGCCAGGTCAGAATTTCTTGCTGGCGCCAGGCTTGAAATGGACCCAACGTCTGGATGCGAAGAATGGTCGTTTCTAACAGTTCATCTTTCATAGCGGGGCTGCGCTGCTTGTGTTTTCGACGCTGCAAGATTCACTTCATGTTACGGGCTGCGGTTTTGCACCCCTTTCTCAGGGGGATACTCCGCTTCTGTTATCCTGGCACCAGGGCAGCACATCCAGTCACCCGGTAGCACTCGCGTCAGCGGCCTGCTACATAGCCCGGCGGCGCGTGGCACCTGCGGCCATGGTTGGACTTTCACCAACTAGCGGATGACAGCTTTCAGGCTACTCCCAGCAACGTGTTAGTTGGCGCTTTGATGATCAGTGCCAATCCATCTTCAAGGACCCCAACGACATCGGCATAGCTTGCGCCGTGCTTTTCCAGATTGGAGACAGCTTTCCTCGGATCCCATGGATAGCTCATGGGCCAATACATGCACAATCTGTGTGCGTGCCAAAAGCACCATAGGAAGTGACGAATTGGAGTGGAAGCGCGGCGGATAAGCCGCGAGCATGCCGCATAGAAGCCGGAGCCAAGCGGAGGCTGTCTATGCGGAAGCGCAGCCGGCTCCATCCGCTTGATGGGCAGGGGCGAGCATCAGCGAGCCGAAGGCCAGCAAGCGAGTGGTTAGGGCCACTTTGTAGCCCGAATATGCCACCTACTTGCGTAGTGGCATAAACGGCGTAGGCTGGCGACGCCCCGCGCCCGGCCGCAAACCTTCGAGGGCAGAGCGCGCGTGTTCGCCAGCCGGTTTTCTTCTGTAGATGCCTCACTGCACAATGCTAACCTTGAATGTGGCTTGAGGCACGTTGCCGCCTACCTTTGCTTCTACGCCTGTTCCATCATCGCTTTGACCATAGCCACAGTGTCGTGTAGGTGTTCCACGGGGACCACCTGGATGTCCTGAGGAATGGGAATTGAGAAGACGTAGCGGGATACTGCAGATAGAGTATCAGCTTCGAGCAAGACAAAGGCAACGTGGTCAGGTCCGCACCAGGTAAAGTAGTGGAGCTTGACGTTCAGTTCCTTGCCAAGCGCTTCAAGGTTCTCAAAAGCCTCAAGAACCTCAGGCATCCTCTCGCGGTGGTAGTTGGGGCAGTTGTCTTCGGTATGGGTCATGGTTACATGGAAAAGCATGGTGGTTTCTCCCTTCGGACCGCCAGGAAGGCGGTTTCCTACTGATTATGGAACCTGTTTGACAGGTGTTATGCAGTAAACCTCTGGCGTTCATGAACACCAACCAGGGAATTGCCGCCGGATCTGCCGAGGCGATGGCCGCGTCCGCTGCAGCAAATGTTGGGCCGCCCTTTAGCTCGACAGCGATGCCCTCAAAGGACAGAGCGCGGCATGGTCGGCCCGCAAGTGTTTGGCAAAGATGTGCTTCATACGCCCGTTTCGTCGCCAAGGCCCCCGCTATCCGGCGATAGCAGGGGCCTGCTATGCTTCTACTCGCCCTCTTTGACCTCGATGATCTCGTCTGCTAGGAGGCCGTGGGCCTCGCGGTGTACTGCCTCAGCCGCTTCTTTGCTCGGAGCCTCGCTCAGACAGAAGACGCTGCCGTCGTCTTCGTTGAACCAGTATCTCAGATACTTCACCCCGTGCTTCTCCTGAGCCTCGAGGTCCTTCTGGTGGGCCGCTGCGACCGCTTCGGCAGTCAACCCTTCTACACCTTTGTGAATATCCATATAGAGTGGCATCTTTTACTCCTTTCATTCTCATTCTAATTGGGTCTTGTTGGGTCTTGACTGTGATACTTGACTGGATCCGCCCTCGCCGGAGAGCCGAATTCCACCAAGCGGCCCAAAGGCTGCATTGAGCTGCCGCCGGGCCAGGCCTGGAGCCGTAGGTCGAAAACACTCTTCATTTCTACCTCTGGTTTCCTCTCTTGTTATCAACAGTCACAGTGCCAGGATATCATTGGCAACTGCGGAGCACAATACCACCTGGGCATCCAGAGGTACCAAAAAAGAGCCATCCTGTTGATGGCTCTTCTCGTGCGAGTACTAACTCTTTGGAATGAGGTACTAGTTCCCCCGCCGACAGGCGCGCGAAAGCTCCCTCTTGGGGTGCCTGGATGAAGGGTGAGTTTGGGCGGGCGGCTTAACCTGGCTGTTGCGGTGGATCCTCGCCTGCCGGTGGTATCATGCCCCTACGCAGCGCGTATCGGGCTGCCTCCTGACGGCTGCTTAGGTGCAGCTTGCCCAGAATGTGAGACATGTGCCTTTTGACGGTGTGAACAGTTATCGTGAGTGCCTCAGCTATCTCTTTGTTCGTCGCCCCCTCGGCAACCAAGTTGAGGACTTCTTGCTCGCGGGGCGTGAGACCTGGTTCGCTCTCATAGAATTCTGGCGGGTGGGGGCTCAGGCGCCGGAACTCGGCAAGGATTCGACTGGCCAGCGCTGAGGTCATAGCCGCTTCTCCCTGCATTGCAGCCCTGAGCAACGCCAACATTTCTCGCGATCGGATGTCCTTCAATAGGTAGCCCTGCGCCCCGCTGCGAATGGCTTCGAACAACTTCTCGTCGTCGTCCTTGACCGTAAGCATCACAATCCGAATCGAAGGGAATTCTAGCTTGATTTGTCGCGTGGCTTTCAGGCCGTCGCAACCCGGCATCTCGATATCCATCAAGATAAGGTCGGGTATCAACTTCCGAGCCTTGACGATCGCCTCGGTACCATCGCACGCCTCACTCACCACCTCAAAGTCCGGTTGGCCTGAGAGGATTCCCGCCAATCCCTCGCGGAAAAGTGTGTGATCATCGGCCAGCAGAACGCGAGTCCTGCTCAGCTTACTTTGCTCCGGCACAACTCACCTCCTCTTCTAGCTCTGGAGTGATTGACCACGAGTCACCTCCTCACCGTCAGTGACCCGCTCCAGCGGCCAGGTTAACGTCACCTGGGTACCTTGCCCGGGCGTCGAATCAACCACGAGTGCACCGCCGACACTGGTTGCCCGCGCGTGCATAATACTGAGGCCGAAATGTTGCTCCCGGCCGATGGCAGACCCGGGATTGAAACCGCATCCGTCATCCTCGACTATCACCATAGCTTGAGTCCCCTCTCTCTTCAAGCAGACGGTTGCGTGTGTGGCATTGCCGTGACGCGCCACATTCTGAAGCGCTTCGCGGACCACTCTGACAACCTGTTCGGTTTCATCGCGCGCCAGGTGCAAAGGTGCCTCCACCTCAATCTTGAGATCTGTTGGCAACTTGCTGACCTGGGAGAATTCCTGGGCCAACATGGTCAACTCATCTTCCAAAGCTCTGTGTGGCGGCAGGTCCTCCTGGAGTTTGGAAATGGCGTCGCGTACCTCCTGGCTAGCCTGCGCGACAGTCCTGTCCAAATCCTGCATCTCGTCCAAGGCTTCCTTTTCTCTGCCGGTCTCGATCAAATCCGCGATTTGGTCGACCTTTAGGCGAAAGAAGCTCAATGTCTGAGCAAGACCGTCATGCATCTCGGCTGCGATCCTTTCGCGTTCCTTGAGAATGGCCACTTGTTCCACTTGCTCATAAAGGCGGGCGTTTTCAAAGGCGATGGCGGCCGAGCGAGCGAGCTCGATCAGTACGTCAGCTGACTCGTCAGAGAACGCCCTTGCCTTGGAACTGCCCACGCAGAGTGTGCCTATGCTTCGCTCCCCTATCCGCAGCGGGGCTACCACGTGGCTGGCTCGGAACTCCTCCGGCATGATGCCACACCCGCCTGGACAGCAGTCATTCCGGCAAAGCACGGCCCGGTCGCCAGCCAGTACCCGGTCAATCGGCGCGCGCCGAGTCGGCGTCTGACTTGATGGAATCGCATCCTGAATCCCATCGGCCGAGCTCAGAAGCAAGGTATCTCCCGTCTTGTCCAGCAAGCACAGGACTGCCACTTCGCCCTTTAGTAATGCCCGCGCCATCTCTGTTACCGACCGCGACACGTGATCAATCTCCAGCCGTGAAGAGATCTCTCGATTCACTTCGTGCAGCGCAGCTAGCTCATGTGTTCGCTGGCTCACCTGCGTTTCCAGCTCGGCCGCCCAGGCCTGTAGGTCGCCATGAGAGCGTTTGAGTTCCATCCGCATGCTCTCGAAGCTGCTGGCCAGGTGTTTGATCTCCTGTGGTCCGGAGACAGTCGACGCCGTTTCAAGGTCGCCCCCACGGATACGGTCAGCTGCATTGCCCAACTGGTGCAGCGGCCGAAATACCCACTTTTGCATGGCCAGGTACCCACCTGCTAACAGTACCACTACAGTCGCAAAAAACGATACCTGTATCCATCGAAGCCGGACTGTCTTTTGTTCCGAAGCGGACTCGTACATCCGCACCACCTGGTCGGCTTGTTCTACCAGTTGGGGGGAGAGTTGCTCCACTGCCTGGATTGCTCTCTCAAAATCCGAGCTTCCTGGGTCCACCGCCGTGACCACATCCAGGTAGCCGCGCAAGGTGTCCCAGGTGTGGTCGACTTGTTGCAGCCCGGCAACGATTGCCGCGTGCTGTGTCGCGGGCACCTCCACCGTGCGATCAGGTGAGTAAGGCGCCTGCCCCCCGTTGATTAATGCCCAAAGTGTCTGGTCAAAAGTGCGAGCAGCTTCCTGTAGAGCCTGAACATGGGCCTTATCCCTATCCTTCTCAAGCTGTAGCGCATCCTTGGTCATCTGCTGGACGAGCATCCGCTGCCGGCCGGCCAGATTGATCACCAAGGCATCTTCCTTCTGGGTGTCTATTGCCCAAAAGGTGGCTGCGACGGAGATTGAGATCAAGGTGAAGAAGGCCAAAGACAGAAGCCCTACTCTTGCTCGAAGGCTGGTGAACATGGTTCAATCTCCAACCAAGCTACGTACGACCTGAGAACCGCGGCCGATAGATGATCGGGGCAGTGACGGCCGCTTTCGTCTCCATCTCGAAACGAATTGACTGTCGCGATTGCTATTGTACCATGCCGGATGAGAACTGGTTAACGCCTCCCAGCACCTGGAGTGTCCTGCTAAATGAAGAGCTATTGAGTGGGGGAGATAGGGGTTCCACACCTGCCCGGTGCAGGTACTGCGTCTTCGGCCGCTTGTATCTTTGCCCAAAGCTCCTTGATGGTCTGTTTTGGTTAGCTGGCGGCTCGCTTGGGCATCGGTCTCGGCCGTGTTGGCCAGGATGCAAGCAAACACAAGTGACACGAATGGGCAGAATGCCGCCACCCCCTCTCTGGTTTCTTCCATCGTCCTCCTCGGGCCGAAACGGCGATCTTGAACTGTCTGGCCTCTCCGCAGGTCCGCTTCAGGTGAAGCTAGCTTGATCAGAGCTGACCAATCTTGATGCCATCGAGCGGCCGGCACGTGGCAGGTTCAAGTCGCTGTTGATGTGCGCATGGAACCTGCCCAGGCGCGCTGCATCGGGCGCGCTGATCCAATGGCTGCAGAGCAAGACGGGCGAGCTTGATTGACCTGGCCGCGCGGCAGGCCGCCGGGATGACCCAGATGGAGTGGGGCATGGTCATTGAAGGCACCGGCATTCCGGCCGATCGCCGGCGGGCGTCGAAGCTGGTATCATTGATTTGCTGTCCAGCGCCCTGGGGCACGGTGCCGGTTGACGAGGATAGAAAACTCGATGGCCACGCTGATTCCCAGGATGACGCTTGGACCGCCACGGTGCACTGCGCAGCGATATCCCAGTCGGCCGGCAGT
>WSZX01000376.1 GCA_013139935.1 Ardenticatenales bacterium | reverse complement strand
CGATTGACGGCTTTAGCAACTGGCTCCAGGTGGGCGCGATGACGGACCCGCTGACAATGGGAATGCTCTTCTTTGTCCCTTTGGCCATTTTCTGCATCATCTTTTACAGCATTGGCTACATGGGGTATGGCACCGAGCATGAGGACCGGCACTATTCTCGCTTTTTCGCCTTTCTCTCCCTATTTGCGGCCGGGATGTTCACACTGGTGGTGGCGGATAATCTGCTGTTGCTCTTTGTGGGCTGGGAGGTAATGGGGCTCTGCTCCTACTTGCTGATCGGTTTCTGGTACGACAAGAATTATGATGACCCCAGAAAGGTCACGCCCCGCCAAGCGGCCGTCAAAGCATTCATCACCACCCGAATTGGGGATGTGATCATGCTGCTGGGCATTGCCTATCTCTACACCCAGACCGGCACCCTCAGCTTTGCGGCTATCCTGCGGGACGAGCAGGTATTGCACCAACTGGCGACCACACTCGTCCCAGGGATGGGGATTTCCGTCGCCGGGTTGATCGGGCTGTTGCTCTTTGCCGGCACGGTGGGCAAGAGCGCCCAGTTCCCACTCCACGTCTGGTTGCCGGATGCGATGGAGGGCCCAACGCCTGTCAGCGCCATGATCCACTCGGCCGCTATGGTCTCGGCCGGGGTATACATGATCGTGCGGATGTTTCCGTTGCTCAGCGCCGGGTGGGAGCACGGCGGCCCACCCACTGCGCCGATGGTGGCAATGGGACTAATCGGCGCCTTTACTGCCCTGTTTGCCTCCACCATCGCCCTGGCGCAGAACGACATCAAGCGGGTGCTGGCTTACTCGACCATTGCCCAGCTTGGCTACATGGTGGCGGCATTGGGAGTAGGAGCCTACATTGCGGCCGCGTTCCATCTGATCAACCATGCCTTCTTCAAGGCGCTCCTCTTCCTCGGATCGGGCTCGGTTATTCACGGAATGGAACATGGCGCGCACCACGTTGGCGACCATCATACCGACGCCCAGGACATGCTGAATATGGGCGGGCTGCGCACCAAGATGCCCTGGACGTTCTGGACCTTTTTGATTGGTGGCTTGGCGCTTTCCGGGTTGCCGCTGGTAACGGCCGGCTTTTGGTCCAAGGATGAGATCCTGGCCGAGTCGTTCTACGCCATGACCCACGGCGAGGGCGGGTTGGCGGCGCTGGGCGCTTGGGTCTTTATCCTGCTGGCTGTTTCGGCCGCGCTGACCGCCTTTTATACCATGCGCCAGATAGGGCTTATCTTCTGGGGAAAGCCGCGGACAAAGCTGGGTGAACACGCCCACGAGAGCACCTGGACAATGATCCTGCCCCTGGTCATTCTCGCCTTTTTTGCCATCACGGCGGGATGGATGGGTATCCCGGACGATTTCATGGGGTTGGAACTGGGCGAGATCAACTTCTTCCACCACTTTACTGGCGCTTCCTTGATCGTCCATCCTGAAGGCGTGACCTTTAACTGGATTCCCCTGTTGACTTCGGTGTTCGTGGTGCTCCTTGGCCTTGGAGGCGGGTATCTGGTCTACTGGAAGGAACCGGTCAAGGCTGGAGAACCTGACCCGCTGGTCAAGCCATTGGGAAGGCTCTACACCGTGCTCCACAACAAGTACTACTTTGACGAATTCTACCAGGCCGCTTTTGTCGAGCCTACCAAATGGGTGGCTGCCAAGGTAGTGTACGAATGGATGGACCGGGGGGTAATTGACGGGATTCTGCACTTTGTCGGCCGGACGACCGAGGGCATAGCCACATATGTTCGTCTGTTCGACGTTCACGTCATCAATGGTGGCGTGGACTGGCTGAAGGACCGATTCCTGGACGGAGCGCGCGAGTTCCGAACAATCCAGGCGGGCAAGATCCAAGAGTATATGTGGCTGTCGCTCTTGATCGGTTGTGCCTTTGCCTACCTGCTGATCTTTGTCCTCAGCCGCTGATACGAGGGAGTGCTAGATGGACTTTATTCTCGATAACCTTTTGACGCTCATCCTGTTCTCGCCGCTGCTTGGCATGGCGGTTGTCATGCTGATGCCTGGCGACGAAAAGAAGCTCATTCGCTGGACAGCCCTGCTGTTCAGTCTGGTTCCGCTGGCGCTCTCTTTGCTGCTCTGGTTCGAGTATGACATCGGCGTGCCCGGCTACCAGTTTGAGCACCAGGTTGTCTGGTACGCTCCCATAAGCGCCACCTTTTACCTGGGAGTGGATGGGATCAGCGTCAGCATGGTTCTGCTGACAACAATTCTGTCACCCCTGGCGATTCTGGCGTCATTCGGTATCAAGGACCGCGTCAAGATGTATATGGCGCTTTTCCTGGTGCTGGAGATGGGGATGCTGGGTGTCTTTCTATCTCTGGACCTGGTAATCTTTTTCCTCTTTTGGGAAGTGGGCCTGGTACCCATGTATTTCCTCATCAACCAGTGGGGGAGCGCCAACCGCAAGTATGCCTCGCTCAAATTCATCATCTACACCGTTGCGGGCAGCCTGGGACTCTTGCTGGCAGTCCAGGTGATGGGTCTATCGGCCGGAACATTCAGCATCCCCGAGCTCGCTACTGCCTGGCCAGCAGTCACCACCGGAATCCTTGGCATCCCACTGGCCACGGTCAAAACGATCAGCTTCTGGGCGTTTTGTCTGGCGTTTGCCATCAAAGTTCCCCTCTGGCCATTCCACACCTGGCTGCCCGACGCACATACCGAGGCGCCCACCGCCGGATCCATGATCCTGGCCGGGGTGCTGCTCAAGCTCGGCGCCTATGGTTTCATCAGGCTTGTGCTGCCGCTTTTCCCCCAGCAAGCACACGACGCAGCCTGGGTCCTGGGGCTGTTAGGGGTGATCTCGGTCATCATGGGCGCATTCGCCGCCTACGGACAGACGGATTTCAAGCGACTGATTGCTTATTCATCTGTGAACCATATGGGGTTCGTGGTATTGGGGATTGCGGTCGCTGCCCGAGCCGGCGGCTCAACCGACCCCAGGTGGGCGGAAAGCGCTATCATCGCCCTCAACGGTGCAGTCCTGCAGATGTTCAACCATGGCCTCTCGGCGGCAGCCCTCTTTTTCCT
>WSZX01000098.1 GCA_013139935.1 Ardenticatenales bacterium | reverse complement strand
AATCATGCCAGCTCCCTTGGCCATGCTGCCCAGCGTGACTGTGCCGCCTGGCAACTCGACCTGCACGGCGACCGTCTTGGGGCGAGTATCGGTAGTCATGATGGCCCGAGCCGCGGCTGCTCCGCCTCTGGTCGAGGCGTCCGCGGAGGCGGTCGCGATGCCCCGCCTTACCTTGTCTACGTCGAGTTGCCGGCCGATGACTCCGGTCGAGAGAACCAGCACCTGGGCCGGGACGCAGTTGAGCGCATCGGCCGCGCTCCGCTGCATCTCGCGGGCAGCCATCACTCCAGGCTGGCCGGTGCAAGCATTCGCGTTTCCCGCATTGACCACCACGCCGCGGATGCGGCCGTTGTTGGCTGCCAGGGTCTCCCGGCTAAGAACAACCGGGGCGGCGACAACCTGGTTCTGGGTAAAGACCCCGGCGGTCGTGCAGTCGCGATCCGAGGCCACTATCGCCAGATCCAAGTTGCCCGACTCCTTCAAACCGCAGATAGCTGCCCCAGCTACGAAACCTGTGGGGCTGGCAACTGTGCCATCGGCAAGTGTCTTCATCACCATGTCGCTTCCCCTTCCCGCTAGTCCCGCTTGAACTTGGAATAATCCGGCGCTGCGTAGCGGGTCCTTCCGCCGTTGCTGACCTCCATCATCGCTTGAACCTTCATCTGCAGGCCAAACAGGTTAATGAACCCGGCCGCGTCCTCCTGACTGTACACGTCGTCCTGGCCAAAAGTGGCCAAATCCTCCCGGTAGAGACTGTTCGGGCTGTGGCGGCCGAGCACGGCCACGTTCCCCTTGTACAGCTTGAGGCGAACCCAGCCGGTCACCGTCTTTTGTGTTTCCGTGATGAATAACTGGATCGCCTGGCGCAGCGTGTGGTACCATTTGCCAAAGTAGATCAGATCGGCGTACCGCAACGCCACCTGCTCCTTAAAGTGAGCAGTATCCCGATCCAGGCAGAGCGATTCCAGTTCACGGTGGGCAACGTGCAGGATGGTGCCGCCGGGTGTCTCATAGATGCCGCGAGACTTCATCCCCACCAGTCGATTCTCCACCAGATCGATCCGCCCCACTCCATGCTTAGCTCCCAATCCATTGAGCATCTCGACCAGCGCGGCCGGGCCAAGATGGACACCATTGACGGAGACCGGCACGCCCCGCTCAAAGCAGACCTCCACTATCTCTGGTTCGTCGGGCGCATCCTCCGGCGCCACTGTCCACTGGTAAGTTGATTCTTTCGGCCTATTTGCCGGGTTTTCCAGATCGCAGCCCTCGTGAGACAGATGCCACAGGTTGCGATCCCGGCTGTAATTGGATGTGGACGTAGCCTCCACGGGAACCTTGTGAGCCCGAGCATACGCCAGGGCATCCTCCCGCGAGCGAATCTCCCACTCGCGCCAAGGTGCGATCACCTTGAGAGTGGGGTTGAGCGCCTTGTAGGTCAGCTCAAAGCGCACCTGGTCGTTCCCCTTGCCGGTGCAGCCATGGGCAACGGCGTCGGCCCCTTCTGCCTCGGCGATCGCAACCTGCCACTTGGCGATCAACGGCCGGGCAATCGAGGTGCCCAGCAGGTACTGCCGCTCGTAGACGGCACCCGATTGCAGCATCGGAAAGAGAAAATCCTGGGCAAACTCATCGCGCAGATCTTCAATGATGCACTTGCTCGCCCCGCTGGCAGCCGCTTTGGTAGGCAAGCCAGAAAGCTCCTCGCCCTGCCCAACATCGGCGCAAAAGCAGATCACATCACACTCATAGTTTTCCCGCAGCCACGGGACTATGACCGAGGTATCAAGACCACCCGAGTAGGCGAGAACCACTTTTTCTATTCTTTTGGACATGAGATGCTCCTTTGTCGAACTATAGATGATTCACTTCGGCCAGGTGAATAACCACGGCCGTCTCGTCACAATGCTCTTGGATAAGACAGAGCTGGCAGTCACGCCAGATCTTTTCAGGAAAGAACGTCTTGTCGGAAATGGCAAAGCCGAGTCCGAGGAAAAAGGGGACTATGCGGGTGAGCGCAAAGAGGGTGGGGATATTACGGCTCCGGGCCTGATCTATCAGAGCCCCCACCATCCCGCTTCCGACTCCCTTCCGTCTGGCACAGTCGTTGACGGCGAGCGAGCGGATTTCTCCGAGCCAGGGTGTATACTGTAGGATCGAAGCGCACCCGAGCACCGTGTTATCTTGCTCCCCCACCACCCAATCGGCCAGCGTATCCCGAATCGCTTCGACCGATCGGGGTAACAGTTCGGCGCGCCGGGCATGGAACTCCACCAAGGCCGCTATTGCGGGAATGTCGGCAGGACTAGCAGATCGTATGTTCATGGATCAGGAGTTTTCCAGACAGTCGCCAATGATCTCAATGGCAGAGTCTATTTGCTCCCGAGTGACCGTGAGGGGCGGGCAGAGTCGCAGGACATTCTCTCCGGCGTTGATGACAACCAGCCCTCGCCTAGCGGCGGCGCTGATCAGCGGCTTGACGGATTCGGTGAACTCGATGCCCACCAACAAACCCACGCCGCGAATCTGGATCAGCTTGTCCGACGGAAGCCTGCCCAGGCCATCGATCAGATAGCTACCCTTGGCCCGGACATTGGCCAGAAAGTCGGGCTGGTTGATGCGGTCGAAAACTACGTGGGCCGCCCGGCAAACCAACGGTCCAGCCGCAAAGGTGCTGCCATGATCGCCCGGTTGCATCACCTGCGCCACCGCCTCTGTCACCAGGGTCGCACCGATCGGAAGGCCGCCGGCCAGCGGCTTGGCCAAGGTCATGATGTCCGGCGCCACGCCGTAGGCCTCGTGTGCCCACAGAGACCCCGTTCGCCCCAGGCCGCATTGCACCTCATCGAGAATCAAGAGTGCCCCGTTCTCGTTGCACAGTTGGCGCAGCCCCCTCAGAAAGGCAACCTCGGCTGGCCGCACGCCTCCCTCTCCCTGGATAGGCTCCACGACCACCGCACAGGTCCGCGGGGTGATTGCATCGCGAGCACCCGATAGATCGTTAAAGGGCGCAAAGGTCACGTCGGGCACAAGCGGGGCAAAGGCCTCCCGGTACCGGGCTTTGGCTGTGACGGACAACGCGCCCATGGTACGGCCATGAAACCCCCCGTCAAAGGCAACAAATCGGGATTTGGAGGCTGCTCCGGTCTTGTCGCGTGCCCACTTGCGAGCGAATTTGAGTGACGCTTCGATGGCCTCGGCTCCCGAATTGCTGAAAAAGACACGGTCGGCAAACGAGTTCGTGACCAATCGCCTGGCCAACTCGAGGTGAGGCTCGGTGTGATAGAGGTTGCTGACGTGGACCAGGGTCAGGGCCTG
>WSZX01000198.1 GCA_013139935.1 Ardenticatenales bacterium | reverse complement strand
ATCAATGCTCCCTTTTTCATCTCACATCTCCTTGCTGTTTAGGTCTTTTACGATATCTGTCCCAGTACTGCGCTCCGCAGCCGGGACAATCAAATCCATCTTCTACGAATAGCTTCGCCCTCCGCTTGCTGTGCAAGCCGCTGGAGGAACCTCCAGGACGAGAGCCTACCTGCCTGCGGGCGAATCAGGCTGGGGCCCGTAGATTGATCGACACCACCTCCTTTTCTCCCTATCATGACCGGCGCCTTTGGCTAGAACCATGGGGCTTTCGCAGCAGGAGGCGCAACCCAGAAAGATAAACAACTCAACCCAAGGTAGACAATGAAAAACGGCGTGTCCGGTCTAGAGGGACACGCCGTTTTAATGCTAGATGAGATTCCATCCTGGCATTAGTGTTGCAGGGTCTTGATAGGACAAATCGGTCCCGCAACCAAGACAGGAGGAATCTCGTGGACTATTATAAGTTGGAACCCGATCGGGTGCAAACCTCGGTTGAAGGATGTGCCCAACAAGCCCCCAGCAGACCATTGAGCCTGGATGAGGCGATGGACCAGCACGATGGTCTGGTTCGTGCTTATGTCCAGCGTCAAGGAGGCGGCGACCTCTCATACGAGGGTGCTCTGCAAGCGGGGCGCATTGGCCTTTGGCGAGCGATCCGAGGCTATGACCCCAGTCGGGGCTTTGCCTTCTCCACCTATGCCTGGGTAGCCATCAACCGGGCCATCCGCCGGGCGGACAAAGAGAACGATTGTACACCATCCCTTTGCTTGGGGGTGTTGCGAGAGCAGTCGTATACCCTCGACCTGGAAGCATGGGTGGACCGAATCCTCATCTACCAGGCGTTGTACGATCTGGTCGCCCAATTGCCCCAGCGCCAGCGGCAGATCATCGCAGCCCGGTATGGTCTGGTCGGTGCATCGGTGCGTCAACTTGATGAGGTGGGATCAGAACTTGGGCTCACGGGGGAACGAGTACGACAACTCCAACAGGAGGCGTTGGCCTGGATGCGCCACCCCGCTCATTCCGTGCGCTTGCGGTCCCTCGCTGACAAAAACAGCACCTGCGACTACCGGCAAGCCCTGCGCCAGAACGCCGAACTGCTTCGCAAACGGAGCAGGCGGACATGAAAAAGAAGAGGCTCACGGCCCCCCAGAAACGAGCCCGCCACAAAGAGGCCCTCGGTCGCTTTGCCTTCCATCGCCTCAGAAGGAAGCTTCCCCTCTCTTTCCCCCGTCAACCTGATTGGCCAGTTTCTCCCAAGCCCTGCTACCGCTCCGACTACCGCTACCTGGGTTATGATTCGCTGGCTGACATGGATGGCTGGTCAGACGCATCGCATTTTCATATCGTTGTGCGGCTCTTTGATTTCAGCAACCTGGAGCATTTTCTGGCCTGGCATCTCTATCGTCCTTCGGCCAAGGGCCAAGTCCCGTTTCATCCCGTTTCCATGTATTTGCTGATCTTGTACCGCCGTGAACTCGGCCTATCTCGGATAGAGACGTTGCGCCGGCTACGTGACCCAGTAGAAGGAGTGCTCCTGCGCCAACTCACGGGCTTTTCCGACACCTTTCCCTCAGAATCAGGATTGCGATACGTAGAACAACGTTTCAGTGGCCAGTTGCAGAAAGAGATCAATGCTTTGCAGATCGACGTCTTGTTCCAGGCCGGCTTGCTTCCCACCCAGCCTACAGAAACGCAGTCAGTCTCCCTCTCCTATGACGGGATGCTCCATCATGCTCGCTCGCGGATGCGCTGCGCTCATGTACAGGAGAGCTGCTTCCAACCCGCGCCCCGTCCTTGCCCGGCGCGTCGGAAGGGCAGACGGGGTTGCTCCTGCAAAAAGACCGACTGCCTGCAGCACTGTCGCTACGCACCCACGCGTGACCCAGCCGCTCGCTTGGTGGTCTACACTGGCAACAATAAGCGTCCCGGCCTCAGCCCCAATACCAGCCAGCAGGAGCAGACCGGCAGGAAACGAGCTACCCGTTTCGTCTATGGGTACTACAGCTACTGCGGGCAGTTGCTAGATGACACACTAGCTACTTATTGGATGTTGCCTGCCTCTTTTGGACCCGCCAATCAGGGAGATCGGGCGCGTTTCCCAGAGAATTTCACTTACCTGCGCCAACGCTTCCCCTGGCTACAGTTCGACGCCGTGATAGCTGACGCTGGCGCCGGCTACCGGAACTGCCTGGACCTGATCTGGGAAGCTGGGGCGCTTCGGCTAGTTGACACCGTTGCCAGCGCCGGGGACAAGGATCCAGCCGTCCAACTGCGCAGGGGCTATGATGACAAGGGCTATCCGCTCTGTCCCTTCGGTTTCGTGATGCGGTCTAATGGACACGATTATGACCGCCGTCAGACCAAGTGGCGATGTGCCAAACAATGCCTCTTGAAGCCAACCGAAGAGCGCCCGAATTGTGATTATCTAAAGACCCTCAACAAGCACGGCTACACCATCAGCATTGGTCGTGCCCACCATGATGGCAAGGTCCGCTTGGCTCGCGAAATACCCGTCGGCAGCAGCCGTTGGAAGAAATTGTATCATCGGCGCAACTCAGCCGAAAGCCGCAACAGCGTCCTTGAGCGCCTGGGCCTGAAGCGGTTACCGGTACACGGTCTGCCTGCCGGACATGTTGCCATCCTGCAGGCAGATTTCATAGCCAACCAGCATACGCTCATCCGGTTGATTCGTGAAGCCAATGAGCTTCCAGTGACAGAGTAGCGCCAAGCGCCAAACAGCAAGCTGTCACTCCTCATCCTACGCTGTTGATGGGGCGGTTGCCCCGTGCCTGTTTTCGGCCTGGTTCTGTTCTATTCAAGCCGGTCCAGTCAATCTGCCCGGACGAGTCCCATCTGAGGTTATCCAAACTGCCACTTCGCGCTCAGGTGGGCGATCCGCTGCGAGCCCTGCGGTCATTCACTGCGAGAAAAGCATTACTTCTTCCAGACCCAATTCATGCAACCCCCCAGGTTGCAGGCGCCTACCCCACATCTGCCACCAGTCTCTGGCCGCTACCCACAGCTCCCGCGATGGGACTCTCACCTGCTGCGAAAGCCCCCCGTCCGTGCGTCTTGTCTCTGGGAACGATAGGGAGTACAATGAGCGTTGCTGGCCACCACGGCCGGCCGCGCCAGAGAAATCCATGAGAAGGGTC
>WSZX01000123.1 GCA_013139935.1 Ardenticatenales bacterium | reverse complement strand
CGGCGCAGCCTGGAGGGCAAAGGCTTTGACGACATCGCCATCGATCACAGCCTGGAGCGCCTGAGGGAGACGGACTTGGTGGACGATGTGGCATTCGCCCACTATTGGATAGAACAACGGCAGCTTTACCGCCCGCGCGGCGCCGCCATGTTGCGCTACGAGTTGGGCCAAAAAGGGGTGGAGCGCGACATCATCGCCGCCGCGCTGGAGAACATAGATGAAGAAACACTGGCTTACCAGGCTGCCCGCGGGCAGGCAGCGCGATTGTGTCACCTGCCACAGAAGGATTTCAATCGCCGATTGGGCTCCTATCTGGCCCGCCGCGGCTTTCCCTACTCGATCGTGCGGGAGATAGCTGATCGCCTACGGGACGAGCTAGAGGTAGATGAAGACGAATGAGCATTTCGGAGCAACAGGAGAGTGAGTTATGGGATACGGCGCAGGCAATCTGATTCCAGCAGCAGTCTTGGCCCTGCTCGTGGGAGCACTGGTGGGGTTTTTCCTCGGCCGGTACTACCACCAGGCACTGAGCGAAAGGCGCGACCGAGAGCGGTCAGCGGAGAAGCAGAACATCCTGGAAAACGCACGGGCAGAGGCAAGGGAGATCATTCTATCCGCAAAAGCAACAGCACTCGGCCTCAGGGACGAGATTGAACAAGAGACCAGACAGCAACGACAGACGCTGCGACAGGAGGAACAGCGCCTCAACAACCGCCGCGCAACGGTTGAGGAGCGAGCCGATCGTCTCGAGCAGCGGGACCGGGGACTGAACAAGCGCCACAGCGCATTAGACAAGCGGGCAAACGAATTGCAGCAAGCACACAGCAAACAGTTGGCCGAGCTTGAGCGGATTTCCAAGCTGACCAGCGACGAGGCCAAAGAACTGCTGCTGCAGCAAGTGGAAGAAGATGCACGGAATGACATGGCGCGCGTCATTAGGGCAATAGAGGACAAAGCGCAGGCCACCGCCGATGAGCGCGCCCAGAAGATCATCGCCACGACTGTGCAGCGCATGGCCACCGATCGTGTTGCCGATCTGGTAGTCTCGGCCGTACCCCTGCCAAGCGAGGAGATGAAGGGACGGATAATCGGCCGGAACGGGCGCAACATCCGCTCCTTTGAGCAGGCGGCCGGCGTGGACGTCATAGTCGACGACACCCCGGAAGCGGTCACGATTTCCTGTTTTGATTCTGTGCGAAGAGAGATCGCTCGGCGGGCAATGGCCAAGCTGGTGCTAGACGGCCGGATTCACCCTGCCCGCATTGAGAAACTGCTGGCCGACTCCAAGGCGGAGGTGAGTCAGGACATGCAAAAGGCCGGTGAAAGCGCCGCGATGGATGCTGGCGTCCACGGCCTGCATCCCGAGATCCTCAAGGTGCTGGGGCGCCTGAAATACCGCACCTCATACGGACAGAATCAGCTTCACCACTCGGTGGAGACAGCCCACATAGCAGGTCTGTTGGCGGCCGAGCTGGGAGCCAACATACAGGTAGCCAAGACTGGTGGGTTGCTTCATGACCTGGGCAAGGCGATCGATCAAGAGGCGGAAGGGACTCACGCAGCATTGGGTGCAAACATCTGCCGACGATACGGGGTCTCGCCGATCGTGGTGCATGCCATCGCCGCCCACCACGATGAGATCGACCAGGAAACAATCGAAGATGTGATCGTCGAGGTCGCAGATGCGATTTCCGGTGCCCGGCCAGGCGCCCGGCGTGAGAGCCCGGAAAACTACCTGCGCCGGATCAAGACCTTGGAAGACGTCGCCAGCTCCTTTGAGGGAGTTTCCGAGTCGTATGCTTTGCAGGCCGGCCGCGAGGTGCGAATCATCGTCAAGCCCGATGAGATGGACGACCTGGCTACGGTCAAGCTCTCGAAAGAGGTCGCAAAAAAGGTGGAAGAACTGATGCAGTATCCGGGCCAGATCAAGATAACTGTGATCCGGGAAATGCGCGCAGTGGACTATGCAAAGTAAGACTCTTTGTACTTGTTCAAAAACAACTTGGGCTTTTGCGGACGCGGAGTGCACCTGATTCCGCATTCAAAGCGGGAAGTTATTCCTTAACAAGTGCTTCGCACTGCTGGAGAATTGCCAGAGAAAGGGTACTAGCTCGCTCCGATATCAACAACGGCTTGCCCACCCGGCCGGAGCGGTGGCTACTCCCAGAGATACTCTAGCGGATTCAGCAGATTGCCGATGTAGCGAATCTCGAAATGGAGATGTGGGCCGGATGAATTGCCGGTATTGCCGACGGCAGCGATCGGGACGCCTTGCCCCACAAATTGCCCGTGGCCAACCCAAAATGAACTCAAGTGCGCATAGTAGGTCTGGAAACCGTTCCCGTGATCCAACACAAGCAGGTTGCCATACCCAATAGCGCTCCAACCAGCATAGATGACTGTGCCCCCGTCAGAGGCATAGACCGGTGTCCCCACCGGCGCGCCGATGTCAATTGCCCGATGCGCCCACCAGTAATACTGGGTGATGCGCCACGAATCGGTAGGCCAGACGAAACTCCCTCTCCCGGCAGCAACGATAGGACCATCATAGTACGAGCTCCCTGATACCGTGCCCCTCGGCGTATTGGGAGTATAGCTCCACACCAGCAATTGCTGCTCGCCACCAGGAATGAATAGCTGCGTGCCGGGCACCGGCCGGTGGGGCCACTTTTCCAGGTGATTATCGCCATAGTCGATAACGACCTGCGGACCCACGCCGTACATCTCGGCAATGCTCTCCACCGTATCTGACGCCACGACCGTGTGGAGAGCCCCGTCAGTGGGCAGAATCGTCAGCGTGATACCGATCTGAAACCGTTGCGCTTCGTTGGAGAGATCAGGGTTCCCAAACAGAAGCGTTGCCGGCGTGATCCCATACAATTCCGCGACGCCATTGGGAGTTTCGCCCTTTTCCACCACGTGTGTGGCGCATTCATGCCCAGGCAGATCCGGTTCGTACGTGTGGGGAATGGCCCCTCGGCGAATCATCGCCTCCGGCGCCAGGGTTGCCGCCGGCGCGGGCGTCGGGAGCGCCCCCTCCTCGGCCCGAGGAGCAACGGTGGCAACTGCAGCCTGCGACTGAGCCAAAGGAAGGCCGAGCTGCACGCTTTCCCACCGGGGCTTTATCCGACCCACCAGCAACACCGCCAGCGTGGCGGCCACGAGTCCAAGATGAACAGCGTATCGATTCAGTCCTGAGCGTTGGCGGCCAGCAGGTTCACCGGCCGGTTTGAGCAAGGGCGTCGTCGCACTCATGACGGATCTTTCCCAGGGCTGATTGGAATCGGCTCACAACGACAGTTGGGTTGGACACCATCTCTCATCAAGCCGGTCTCCGCCCAGAAAGTGACATGACACGCCAACTCGCAACAGATCGCTCTGTCGACGCCAAGAGCACGATTGTGCCAGCAGCCTCTAGATCAGATCCTTGGTCAGCGTTTCCAGGAACTCATAGTTGTTTTCCGTCCGGCGCATTCGTTTGAGCAACGCCTCGGTCGCTGAGGCCATGTCATAGCCGGCCCCATTGGGCGGGGACACCATCAATTGGCTCACCATGCGTCGCATCAGGTAGACGCGCTGCAACTCGTCGCGGGAGAGCAGCAGTTCCTCCCGCCGAGTGCTCGAGCGTCCGATGTCAAATGCCGGGAAAATCCGGCGCTCTTGCAGCTTGCGGCTCAAGTGAAGCTCCATATTCCCGGTTCCCTTGAACTCCTCGTAAATCAGGTCATCCATCCGGCTGCCAGTGTCCACCAGGCAGGTTGCAATAATTGTCAGGCTGCCGCCTTCTTCGATGTTGCGAGCAGCGCCATAAAAGCGCTTGGGCGGGTAGAGCGCGGCCGGGTCGATGCCTCCGGAAAGGGTCCGCCCGCTTGGCTGAACAACCAAATTGTAGGCACGTGTGAGACGCGTGATAGAGTCGAGCAGAATAACCACATCCCTGCGTAATTCAACCAGTCGCTTGGCCCGCTCCAATGCCATCTCCGCCACCCGCACGTGGCTGCGCACTGGATCGTCAAACGTCGAGGCGATCACCTCTGCCTCTACCGACCGGTCCATGTCGGTGACCTCCTCCGGTCTCTCTCCGATGAGTGCCACCATCAGATGCACGTTCGGATAATTCGCAGAGATGCCATTGGCGATCTGCTTCAGGACGGTGGTTTTCCCCGCTTTGGGAGGAGACACTATCAAGCCCCGTTGCCCGCGGCCGACAGGCGTCACCAGATCCATCACGCGCGTAGCCAGAATGTGCGGTTCCGTCTCCAGTTTGTATTTTTCGAGAGGGAAGATCGGAGTCTGACGCTCAAAGGTGGGCCGGCGTTTGCCGATCTCCGGGTCAAGTCCATTGACCGCTTCTACCCGCAGCAGACCATAGTATTTCTCGTTGTCCTTGGGCTTGCGCACCTGGCCCACCACCATGTCTCCCGTACGTAGGCCAAAACGGCGCACCTGCGACTGGGAAACATAGATGTCGTCCGGTCCCGGCATATAGCGATCGGAGCGCAAAAACCCAAGGCCGTCGTCCACGATCTCCAAGACCCCGCCACGAAAGCCATGTCCAGAGGTTTCGGCCCGAGCCTGCAGCAGGCGCAGCATCAGGTCCTGCTTCTTCAGCACGCTATAGCCGCGAAGGTCCTGTTCCCGAGCCAGGTCACGCAGCTCGCTCAGGGTTTTCGATTCAAGAGTAGCAATATCCATTCTCTGATCTCCAGCCGACCGTTGAGAGGGAAGGTCAGCATCTGATAAAACTTTCCTGTTGATGGAGCAGAAGATTCGCGCACCAGCACGCCTCAAGGGCCATGCTGGCTATGCCCTACACCACGAGCAAGGCGCGACCTCCTCGGCAATGACAAAAGGGAGAATTGATGGGGAATCCAACATTCCTATTACGGCCGGATTATAACATGGCTGGCTTGGGCAGTCAACAAGGGTCATCATCGCTGCCGCCGGTATCGTGCTGCTGAATGAACTGCTCTGCCTTGATTACCAGCGAGCGATCCCCGATGAACACGGGAACCCGCTGGTGAAGGTATGTTGGCTGGATGTCCAGCACGTTACGCAGACCGGTGGAAGCATAACCGCCCGCCTGCTCAGCGAGAAAGCCGAGAGGAGCAACTTCATAGAGCAGCCGTAGTTTCCCTAGCGGTCTCTCGGTATCTCCCGGGTACATAAAGACGCCGCCTCCCAGCAGATTGCGATGAAAGTCTGCCACCATGGAGCCTATGTACCGCTCTGACAGCTTGGGGGCGTCTTTGCCCTCTCCCTGCAACCAGCCTACGTACTCCTGGACGCCGCGGCTCCACCGGCTGAGATAGGCATGATTGACGCTATAGTATTGGGGCAGTGGAGAACGGATGTTGGGATGCGATAACAGAAACTCGCCTACGCTGGGATCCAGGGTAAAGCCATATACGCCGCGACCAGTCGAGTACACCATCATGGTGCTGGAACCATAAAGAATGTAACCGGCCGCCTCCAATGCGCGCCCTGGCTGTAGAAAGTCCTCCACTACACAGGCGCCGGAGTGGCTTCGACGCTTGTGGATGGCAAATATAGTGCCGATGCTAACATCATAATCGATATTGGACGAACCATCCAGCGGGTCAAAAATGAGAACATACTTGCCGCGATCGTCGGCGCCAATGATATCCTCTTCTTCTTCAGACGCCATCCCGCACACCCGGCCGGTGAACTCATTCATGCGTATCATGGCCTCGTTGGCGAACACGTCTAGCTTCTGCACCTGCTCGCCCTGGACGTTCTCCTGACCGGTCAACCCCAGGATGTCCACCAGCCCAGCGCGGTTGACCTCACGCGCAATCACCTTGGCCGCCAATGCGATATCGTACAGAAGATTGGTGAAATCCCCGGTAGCCTGCGGGTACTGTCGTTGCATCTCCAGGAAATGCTGTTCTATTGTGATAAGATCATTCGGGCGCATTTTGGAAAGGCCTCCCCTACTCGACTATCCAAATCACATAGTTGGCTGCCACTGCCACACTGATCAGCAGACTGTCTATCCTATCAAAGACCCCTCCATGCCCTGGAATGAGTCTTCCCGAGTCCTTGGCCCCAACCTGGCGTTTGATCATCGAAACACCGAGGTCGCCGACGGGGGATAGCGTGGCGATGAGGAGGCCGAGGACGAGTCCGTGCCAGGCGCCCAACCCAAAGAGCGCAGCCAGCACTGCCGTCGACAGCGCACCAGCGACCAGTCCTCCCAGGATCCCCTCCCAGGTCTTGCCTGGGCTCAACCGAGGAGCCAACTTGTGGCGTCCCCAGAGCCGGCCGACACAGTAAGCGCCGCTGTCGACCAGCCAGGTACCCCCATAGGCAGTCAACGACCACGACAAGCCGTCATCCATCTCACGCAATCTCAAAAAGTACGAGCCGATCCAGCCAATGTAAAGCCCACCTAGCAATGTCAGCGCCCAGCCGGTCGTTGGGTTCGCATCGCCCCGGTGAAAGCGGCTCAGGGTCCAGACCAAACTTGCCAGCAGCACCAGTGTCAGACCCGGCGTAGATAAATCACGCGACGGCCACACGAGGTCCACCAGAGGAATCCAAACCAAGATGACCGCTGCCGGAAGCCACAGTGTGTGCCCTCCCCGGCGCATCAAGTTCACGAATTCCCAGGCCGCCAGCGACAGGACAACACCGATAAAGACGAAAAACCACCAGCCACCCAGCACCACTGCGCCGATGACCAGAGGGAGATAGATAGCGGCGCTGATGACGCGCGTACGCAGCATTGGAGTGCTAGTTCGGATTCTGCTGTCGCGCCGGCGACGAGCGCCTAGTCAGACGCATCCGAAACGAGACCAAACCGTCGCTCGCGTCTGCTGTAGGCTTCAATCGCTTCTTCCAGTTCAGCGGGACCAAAACTGGGCCAATATGTTGGCGTGACATAGTACTCGGCATATGCAGCTTGCCAGATCAAAAAGTTACTGACGCGCATCTCGCCACTGGTGCGAACCACTAGGTCCGGATCGGGCAAGCCGGCGGTAAAGAGATGGCTCTCAACCATGGCCTCGTCGATATCTTCCGGCCGTCCTCCCTCTCCTACGATCGAGCGTACCGCGTGCACGATCTCTTGCCGGCCGCCGTAATTCCAGGCGAGGCAGAGGATGAGGCGTTCGTTGTTCTTGGTCAACTCGACGGCCGCTCGCACCTTCTCCTGCAGTGTCTCCGACAGGCCATCCAGAACGCCAATGTGCCGGAGTTGAACCTCATTTGCATGAAGCTCATCCAGTTCATGATCAATGACTCTCTCCAGAATACTCATGAGTCCCTTGATCTCTTTCATCGACCGGCCCCAGTTCTCGATGGAAAAGGCATACACAGTCAGGATCTTAATCCCCATCTCGCCGCAAGCGTTGATGATACGGCGCAGATTCTCGGTACCGGCACGATGCCCGGCCTGGCGCGGCAGCCCCCGGGCGCGCGCCCACCGGCCGTTCCCGTCCATAATGATCGCCACATGCGTTGGGATTTTCAGCGCGGTTCTCTTGGCTTCTCTCCGTTTTCGCACGCGCCTACACTTCCATGATCTCTTTGTCTTTGCGCTTGCCGACCTCACCCGTCTGCTTTATGAACCTGTCGGTGAGATCCTGCAAGTCGTCCTTGCCCCGATGGAACTCGTCTTGGGAGATCAGCTTCTCCTTCTCAAAGGCGCGCAGATCCTCCAGTTCATCCCGGCGCACGTTTCGGATGGCCACCCTGGCCTCTTCCAGCCGTCGGCCAACGACTTTCACTAGCTCGTGCCTCCGCTCCTCGGTAAGACGGGGGATTGTCAGGCGAATGAGGCGGCCGTCGTTATTCGGCGTCAGACCGAGTTCCGATTTCAGGATGGCCTTCTCTATCGCCGCAAGAGATGCTGGATCATACGGGCGGATGACGAGCAGTTGCGGCTCAGGTATCGAGATAGTGGCAAGCTGGTTCAGTGGAGTGGGGACGCCATAGTACTCGACCTTGACCCCTTGGACCAACCCTGGCGTAGCCCTTCCGGTTCGGATACCGGCCAAATCCGACTTGAGAGCGTCAATGGCGCCGCTCATTCGTTCAGATGCATCCTTGAGCATCCCTTTGATCATGATCGACTCCTATGCATCCCGGAGAGGAGAGCAGATGAGAGTACCAACCGGATCGCCCCGGACAACCCGCTCGATGCTCTGCGGCCGCCACAGGTTAACCACCACAATGGGCAAGTTGTTGTCCATGCACAGGGAGATTGCGGTGCTATCCATCACTCCAACCTGCATGTTCAGCGCCTCGATGTAACTCAACTCCGCGAATGGTTTGGCGTCAGAATGAGTTGTCGGGTCGTCGTCGTACACAGCGTCCACTTTGGTCGCCTTGATCAGCAGATCGGCATTCACCTCCAGGGCACGCAACGCGCCGGCCGAATCAGTCGTGAAATAGGGATTGCCGGTACCGGCGCCAAAGATGACCACCCGCCCCTTTTCCAGGTGGCGTAGGGCTCGAAGCCGGATATATGGTTCGGCGACCCCTCGCATCTCGATAGCGGTTTGCACTCGCGCAGCAACCCCCAACTGCTCCAATGCGTCACGGAGAGCCAATGCATTCATCACTGTCGCCAGCATCCCCATGTGGTCAGCGGTCGCCCGGTCCATCCCGTGGTCCATCCCTTGCTTCCCCCGCCACAGATTGCCGGCACCGACGACCACCGCCACGTCAACGCCATGGCCTCTTACCGCCTTGATTTTGGCAGCAAGCTCTCTGGCTCTGATCGGGTTGATTCCACTCCCCCCGACCCCACCAAGCGCTTCTCCGCCCACTTTGAGCAATACACGCTTGTATCTTGGAGTGACCATGCTATTTGCCCAACAAAGCACTAGTTCAATAGCAGCTTGGCGTTCTTGTGACCATTCTACACTGTGCTGTAACCTGTACCTATCGATCCAGGACAGATGTGCCCAGCACAGTGCCTCTTATTCACCATTCAAAGCGGGAAGCTAGTCCTTGACAGGTGCTCACCACAATGGATGATGCCGATTGTATCCAAGCCGGAGAGAAAAGCAAATGGTGGGGCGGCCAGTATACCGCCCCCACGGGCTCAGTCCAACGATTCGCCCAACTCGTAGCGGGCAAAGCGACGAACGGTGATTTCTTCCCCCAGTGTGGCCGCCCGTTGCTTGAGCAGTTCGCCGACCTTGACCTTGTCGTCCTTGACGAAAGGCTGCTCGAATAGGACAACATCCTCAAAGTACTTCTTCAGGCGCCCCTGTACGATTCTCTCCACTATGGGCTCGGGCTTGCCTGAGGCCAGCGCCTGCGTGCGATATATCCCGGTCTCCGCTTCCAGTGTCTCCCTGGATATCTCCTCGCGAGTCAGGCAAATGGGAGCACAAGCAGCGATATGAAGCGCGAGATCGTGTGCCGTGCCGGTAAAGGATTCCTCCGCAGCACCGGCGGCCGTCTCGCTGCCAAGCTCCAACATAACCCCGACCCGGTTCCCGGGGTGCAGGTAGACCTCGATCACACCCGGCCTGTCGCCGAGCTCAAAGCGCGCAAAACGCCGTACAGCTATGTTCTCGCCGGTGATAGAGCTCTGATTCTGGAGAAGCTCGGCGGGGCTCGTGCTTGAATCGCTGACGAACGGCCGAGCCATCACCTGGTCGAGCGTCTGCTCCTCATCGGCAAGAGACAAGAAATGATCGGCCAAGCCGCTGGCAAAGGCCGCAAACTCCTGGTTGCGGCCCACGAAATCGGTTTCACAGTTGACCTCCACCAGAAGGCCTGCCCGCCCACCCTCGATGCGGGCTTCGATTCGCCCCTCAGTAGTCTGGCGGCCCGATCGTTTTGCCGCTCTGGCCATCCCCTTCTCCCGCAAAAGGCGGATGGCCTCCTTGAAATCCCCTCCGCTCGTCTCGAGCGCCTTTTTCGTATCCAGCACCCCGGCGCCGGTCGCTTCACGGAGCTCCTTGATCATCCTGACATTGATTGTCACCAACTCCTATTCCTCCTCATCGGTCGCCGGCTGGGCAGCGGCAGCCTCGTCCGTCGTGACTGTCTCTGTGGCTGTGGCAGGCGTAAAATGGAGACTCCCATCTCGCAACTTGGCGAGGGTGGCTTCGCCCAGATAGGCCTCGTCGGCCGCCTCATCATCGAACTGATCAATCCCCTCCAATGCCAGTCCCTCAACAGAGACCATGTCCAGTTCTTCCTTGCGGGTGGCGGCCCCTTCCAGAACCGCGTCAGCGATCTTGGAGGTGATCAGCTTGATGGCACGGATCGCATCATCATTGGCGGGAATGATATGATCGATCCTGTCCGGGTCGCAGTTGGTGTCTACCATGGCGATCACCGAGATTCCGAGGATGTTCGCTTCGTGGACGGCCGTCTCTTCGCGCACGGTATCCACCACAAAGATCCTATCAGGCAAACGCGTCATCTCACGGATACCACCCAGCCGGTGGTTCAACTTCTCGATCTTGCGTGTGAGTTGGAGCGCCTCCTTCTTGGTGATTAGGTCGAACTCGCCCCGATCGCGGCGGGCTTCCAGATTCTTCAGGAATTGAATGCGCTCACGTATGGTTCGCCAGTTGGTCAGAGTGCCGCCCAGCCAGCGCTGATTGACGTAGGACATCCCACATCGCTTGGCCTCTGCCTCAACGGCCTCTTGTGCCTGGCGCTTGGTGCCCACGAACAGCACTGTCCCACCTTCAGCTACTGTGTCTCGTACCAGCCTGAAGGCCTCTTCAACAGCGACAATAGTCTGCTGCAGATCGATAATGTGAATTCCACTGCGTTCGCCAAAGATGTAGGGGCCCATCTTGGGGTTCCACCGACTAGCCCGGTGCCCGAAATGCACACCGGTCTCCAATAGCGCCCGGATAGAGATTATGGCCATGGGGAGACCTCCTTCTGTTTGTTTTTTTCCTCCGCCTCCTTCGTCCTCGACCAGAACCAGAGGCCATGCTGGCACATCCGCTCGAGTCCAGAGGCGTGCATAATAGAGCCGGGCACGAGCCCGGCAGGGCAAGAGTATAGCAGAAATCGGTGTTGCTGCAAACGGAACCTGGGGAGGGGGTCGAGAAACGCGCCGCTCGATCGCTCCGAGTGCCGCCCGAGTGGGGTAACTGGAGGGTTTGGGGGAGCAATGCTGCCTGACACGCCTTCCCCCTGGTTCTGCCTCTCGTAGCGCGGTCCCGGCCATAGCCGTTGGCTCTCGGGATGTTCTTCCAACACGCTCCTCAAGCTGGGCCTGGCGTCGGCTCGGTGCAATCCGAGCCCGCCATGTCGTTGACACGGGCCGGCGGTCGTGCAGCCATGGACCAGGAGACCCAGAAGCATGCCGGCCGAGGTCTCCCCTCCCGGTCAGTATTGCCAAGTGTGGCACACATCTGATTTTCTCGCTACAGTTGGACCTCGCACAGCGCATGACTTCTCCTGGACACCGCACACGTCCGCCTTGACACTGCTACCCCATTTGCTATAATCGCCCCGACGATGCGGGGTAGAGCAGAGGCAGCTCGTCGGGCTCATAACCCGGAGGTCCCTGGTTCGAATCCAGGCCCCGCTACTGAGAGCGCCCACAGCATAATCAGGGGCGCTTTTTTTCTTGGCCCAAGAGATAGGATTCGAACTCGTAACCCCCAGAGTGTACGGTCGACCCGATATCCGGTGGTGTCCACGCCACCTGGACTACATCTGAATCACCGGTCCTCCTCAACACGGCGGCACGGCGATCTTTCGTCCTGCTCTTCTTGCCATACCGAAACCGATACGGTATAATTCATCCATCGTTGGCAGCCGGTCCTGGTGCAATGAGTGCCTCGATTCCAAAAAGCCAGGTGCCACTGGTAAACGGTGATCGGGTGAGGAGCGCCGGGCGTGACCCGGAGGCGGTGATCGTGATCCATTCCGGGTTGCCCGGATAGCAGTTGGCGATGTAGCTCAATGGCAGAGCACCGGACTCATAAGCCGTAGGTTACTGGTTCGAATCCAGTCATCGCCACCAGAAAGCCCCCTCTCTGGGGGCCTTTTTTTGTTGGCAGAGAGGTTGTCATGGCCTGGGAACCGACAGACCTGGAACAACAACGACTGCAAAAGCTTGACCGGTTGCGCTCCGCGGGCATCGACCCCTTCCCGCACCGCGTGGAGCGCACCCACACCGCCGCCGAGGCGGTCTCCGCCCTTGCAGAAACCGGACAAGATAAAGGACCCGCCGTTGTCGTCTGCGGCCGGCTGCGCAGCCTGCGGACCATGGGCAAGATTGCCTTTGGCCACATTGAGGACGGTAGCGGCCGGGTGCAGCTCTTTTTCCGCGCCAATGAGATTGGTAGCCCGACGATAAAGTCGCTGGAGCAGCACTTTGACCTGGGGGATTTCGTCCAGGCAGGCGGGGAAATGATATACACTCGTACTGGCGAGCCTTCCGTGCTGGTGCAGAGCTTCAAGATCCTCGCCAAGTCGCTCAGCCCCCTGCCCATCGTCAAGGAGCACGAGGTAGATGGGCAGCTTGTCCGCCACTCGGCTTTCTCCGATGTGGAGGAACGGTACCGGCAACGGTACGCCGACCTGGCATCTAACCCAGATGTACGCGATGTGTTCCGTACCAGGGCGCGGGTGATCAGTGCCTTGCGTCGCTTTATGGACAACGAAGGATTCCTCGAAGTGGAAACTCCCATCCTGCAGCCGATCTACGGCGGCGCGGCGGCGCAACCATTCACTACCCGCCACAACCAGCTTCGCCAGGACCTCTATCTGCGGATCAGCTTTGAGCTTTACCTCAAGCGCCTGCTGGTCGGGATGTATGATCGAGTGTATGAGATCGGTCGCGATTTCCGCAACGAGGGGGTTAGCTTCAAACACAACCCCGAGTTCACTCAACTCGAATTCTATGCAGCGTACATCGACTACCACGAGGTAATGAACCTGACCGAGCAGATGGTCGCCTCGGTGGCGGAACAAGTCGCTGGACAATCTATCATCCAGTACCAGGGCCATACCATCAACTTGGCGCCTCCGTGGAAACGAGTGTCGCTGCGGCAATCCATTCTGGAACGGACCGGGATTGATTATGTCGAGTGCCCAACCCCCGAGAGTCTGGCTGCCGCCATGCGTGAGACCGGACATCAGCCCAGTCCCAAATCATCTTGGGGCAAGCTGGTGGATAGCCTGCTGGGCACCCACGTTGAGCCCCACCTCATCCAACCCACTTTCATTGTGGATTATCCCCGGGACATCAGCCCACTGGCCAAAACAAAGCCGGGGGATCCCACCCACGTCGAGCGGTTTGAGTTCTTTATTGCCGGAATGGAGATGGGGAACGCCTTCACCGAGATCAACGATCCGCTGGATCAAGAGCAGAGATTCCAGGAGATGGGCCGCCTCTACGACCCCGATGCCGAAGATGCGCACCCTATGGATGATGACTACCTTCGGGCGATGCGCTACGGCATGCCACCCTGCGGCGGTTTTGGGACCGGAGTCGACCGTCTGGTGATGCTATTCACCAACAGACGATCCATCCGGGAAGTGCTCCTGTTTCCCCACCTGCGCAGCCGCGAACAACAATAGGCATCCAGTTTGCCGGCCTCGCGACGTCGGCAACCTGACAGAGAAGACACGGCAGCAGAGCCCTTCGCAATAAAGATTGAGTGCCTCAACCGGACCGCCGGCTTTCACGCGCGACCCCACCCCTGCGCATCACGGCCGCCCCGTCCGCACACACGCATCGCTCCGGTGCGTCAAGGAAGACCGCCCTTGACCGCTGATCCCATTCGCGGTGCTGGCTCCTTCACCTGACTGGCCGCCAATAACGAAGTGGGCAGCCATCCGCCAGGTTTCTCACCTCCCGGTGCTGCCGTCCCAAGCCGGCCGCGCTGTCCCCCTCACACGTTGGCTCGTTGCCCATATCTTCCCAGATCCAAAAGAAAAGGGTGAGGCATTTCTGCTCACCCTTGTCCATTACAGTCCGCGAAAGCGGCCGTTCAGAAGCGCTTCTCACGCAGCCTGGCAGCTTTACCCGTGCGCCCACGGAGAAAATAGAGGTTCTTGCGGCGCACATGCGATCTGCGCATGATTTCCACGTTTTCTACGCGCGGAGAGCGCAGAAAAAAGGTCCGCTCAACACCGATTCCATGGGAGGCAATCCGACGCACAGTAAAACTGGCATTGTTCCCCCCTCTGCGGGAGCGAATGACGGTGCCAGGAAACACCTGGACCCGTTCCCGAGTTCCCTCCACAATCCGAATGTATACGCGTACCTGATCGCCCGAACGCAGATCCGGAATGCGCTCATTGACCGGCGCTTCCAGGAGCTTCATTAGCTGAGACATGATTCCGTGACCTCTAGAAAACTCGACTTGACTGCCGACGGGTAAACAAAGTAACGACTCGCTACTGCGAGCCGCAGGACAGAATTATATCATGCTTCCAGATGCATGACAATGGCGCTTGCCGAGGGTGTAGAAGAACAAGCCAGGCGCCGTTCCCTCTGTAGTTCCATTTCTGCATAAGGATAGCTGGCAGGGGTGGCGAAGGGGGTGCTTTGCACGCCCTTCGCCACCCCTGCCACTCTCTCCCGTCGCCGCAACCCCTTTTTCAACACCCTCCTTGCCCACGTCGAATCAATTGTGCTACAATCCCTGCTCGTGAATTGTCCAACCTGCCAGGCACCCCTGATAGCCGGTTCCGTCCAATGTCCAGCGTGTGGACAGGACCTATGCATTGACTGCTGCGCTCCCTTGCAGCCCCACTCGACATCCTGTCCGCGGTGTGGAGC
>WSZX01000336.1 GCA_013139935.1 Ardenticatenales bacterium | reverse complement strand
CTGGCTCTACAGAATCGCCACCAATCAGGCACTGATGAGACTCAGGCGCAGGCGGCCGCTGGCTGTCCCGCTTGATGAATCGGATGAAGCTCACATTGAGGTCGTTCTGGGGACACCGGACTGGTCGAGCCGGCCCGAGTCCGAGTTGTTGAGCAGCGAGGCCCGGGCTCAGATGGAAAGGGCAATCACCGCATTACCGGATGGCTTGAGGCTCGTCTTTATTCTACGCGATATCGAGGGCCGGTCGACGGTGGAGACGGCCGCGGCTCTGGATCTCACTGTTTCGGCGGTCAAGTCCCGCCTACTGCGGGCCCGCCTGAAGCTGAGGAACGAGCTTTCGGCGTACTTTGCGGAGCGATCAAACGCCGGGGAGGCCAGGAGTAATGAAGAATGAATCGAGTTGCCAAGAACTGCTGGGCCCGCTTTCGGAGTACATCTCGGGCGAGGCGGCCGAGTCGCTCTGCATGCAGATCAACGCCCACCTGGCAGAATGCGAGAACTGCCGAGTGGTGCTTAATACGGTGAGGCAGACCATTCTTCTGTACCGCGCCACAGCCTCCGCCGAGCTTCCGGACGAGGTCAGTGACCGGCTTTACCGGGTATTGGACATAGCTGACTATATGGTCAGACCGTGAGATCATAACGAGGAGTTGGACGATGAGTTTAGAATTCACACTCTCTTCCCCGGAGCCATCAACTACGGCGGCGGAGGACAAGGTGCATGATGTTGTCATCATCGGCAGTGGACCGGCCGGGTTTGCGGCGGCACTGTACACCAGCCGGGCGCACCTGGACACGATAGTGATCACCGGCCACGAGCTTGGTGGACAGGTGGCAGCCACCTGGGAGGTGGACAACTATCCCGGCTTCCCGGACGGTGTCACCGGCCCGGAACTGGTGGAAAAGATGCAAAAGCACGCGGAACGGTTTGGGGCCAGGTTCGAAATGGATCAGATCACCGCGATCGATCTGAGCAAGCGGCCGTTCACGCTCACAGGCAACGTCGGGACCTATGCCGCCAAGGCGGTGATAGTGGCCACCGGTGCTTCGCCGCGCAAGCTCAACGTCCCCGGCGAGAAGGAGCTGACCGGCCGGGGAGTGAGCTACTGCGCTACCTGCGATGGCTATTTCTTCCAGGACAAGGAGATCGCTGTTGTCGGAGGGGGCGATAGTGCGCTGGAGGAAGCGCTGTTTCTGACCAGGTATGCACAGGTCACCATCATTCACCGGCGCGACGAGCTGCGTGCCGGGCCCACCATGCAGAAGCGGGCGCGCGAGAATGAAAAGATCCGGTTCGTCTGGGATTCGGTGGTGGAGGAGATCATTGGCGATACAGCCGTTCGCGCGGTCAGGCTCCGCAACGTCAAGACGGGTGAGCTGAGCGATTTGACCGTTGATGGCGCCTTTATCGTTATCGGGCACCCCCCCAACACCCAGCTGTTTGCAGGCCAACTAGAGATGGACCAGCGCGGCTACCTCGAGACGGACAGGCGCATGCGCAGTAACGTTCAAGGGGTCTGGGTCGCCGGAGAGGCCGGCGACCCAGATTTCCGGCAAGTAATCACTTCGGCCGGCATGGGAGCGGCGGCAGCCATTGAAGCTCAACGATGGCTCGCGGGTCAGGAGTAGGTGCGCGGTCAGACCCATTCCAATCGAGCCAGTCAGGCAGGCAACCATGACCGAAGGAGTAGCGCCTGAAAGGGATTCGTCGTGAGTCTGACATCGGGAGCCAGAAGTGCTCCTCAGATTGATGGCGACCTGTGCCGCGCCTGCGGCCGGTGTGTGGCCCGTTCACTGTGCCGCACCAAGGCGATTCGGACCATAGACCCGGACGAACCACCGTATATTGATCTGCACCTGTGCCTCGCCTGTTATGAATGTGTGCCTGCCTGCCCTTCAGGCGCCATCCTCAGGCCGACTGTGACCCTGGCGCAGGTGTAGGGTCCGGGTGTAGGATGAGGGTGTTGAAAAAGCGGCTGCGGCGACGCGAGAGAGAAGCCGGCAGCGGCGAGACAATCCCACCGCTACATCTCGCGGCCCGCTCGATGGGACCTTATTTAAAGTCCGCGTCATGACCACGGCAAAACAACAACAACGCATCGTCGAACTGGAACGGGAGATCCGGGAACTGGAGGCAAGCCTGCCAGCCCACTCAGTACCCCCTTCCATGCTCCTCCGGTTGGAGGAACTTGAGCAAGAACTGGTCGATCTCGCGGCGGCGCTGCTGCATCCGCGAACGAGTATCACCTGATTCACCCAATATTGGGGGGAGGCGTCTGGAGAAAAGCGGCCCCGCCCTCTGGGTTTGAGAGCGGTCCCTCAGGAGCCACGGGGTTTGTGTGGCCAAGCCACCAGAGGTGCGGTATACCCCGTGGCGACCGAGGTCCAGCGAGAATTGGTGCTCTGCAACTGTTTGCACCAGATACTCTTTGGCGTATAATCTCCGTGTCCTGATCTGTGGTGGCGAAGGAGGAACAGGCAATGGCATCCCCGGCACACGTGCTCATAATCGAGGGCAGGAGAAAATCCCATTCGTTTAGTCCGGAACTGCGGGACAAGGGTTTTCAGATCACTGTCGCACACACGGGCCGTCGCGCAGAGACAATCCTGGGATCGGAGCAGCCAGATGTGGTGGTGATGGATGCTACGTTCTACCGGTCAAGCGGTGTGCGCATATGCACGATGGTACGCACGATCACTCCAGGGATCCCACTCATCTACATCAACGCTGCGGGAAAGAGCCTGCCCGCGGCTATCAGGACGGATGCGTCCCTCACCCATCCTTTCACCATCCGCAAACTGATCAATCGCCTCAACCGATTGCTGGCCTCAAGAGACGGCCCCACCTACAGGGCAGGGCCGCTGACGCTCTATCTGGAGAAACGGGCTGTGCTGATCAACCGGCGAGAGCGCCGCCTGACCCCAAAACAGACGCAGTTGCTGGCAGTTCTCATGCAGCGCCCGGGCGAGGTGATCAGCCGCCGAGAGCTCATCAGAACCGTTTGGGATACGGAGTTCATGGGCGATACCCGCACCCTGGACGTTCACATCCGCTGGGTGCGCGAGGCAGTAGAAGACAACCCGAGCAAGCCGCGCTACATAACCACCGTGCGCGGCAAGGGTTATCGGTTTTCCATCCCCGGGTCATAGCCGCGCGATCCCTCGCCGGGAACTCTGGGGGAGCCTCGTCGCTCGGCCGGCAAAACAGCAGCGGGTGTTGAATAAGAGTCGCTCGCCGAGCGGGGGAGAGGTAGAGGGGAATTCGGGATGATCGGGAACCACCTCTCGCTTGTGCAGTGGCGCCCATCAGGATACCGGATGCAAGGCGCTGTCAGCCCCATGGGTTTCTATCACAGTGGCCGGCCAGCCGGTAGCGCCGATTAACCAACCGGTAAGAAGAAGAAGGCCAGCGCCAGGATGATATAGACCGCCAGCAGTTGAGCGCCTTCCAGCCAATTGGATTCTCCATCCATCGCAACCAGACCCGCGATGAGGCAAGCGCTGACCAACGCAATCAACTCGAATTGATTGAACACAAGGGTGAGCGGGTTGCCCAGCAGCAAGCTGACAAAGACCAACACTGGCG
>WSZX01000113.1 GCA_013139935.1 Ardenticatenales bacterium | reverse complement strand
TACCAGCAGTCGGGTGACTCGCTGGGGCGGGTGCTGGTGTTGGGCGGTGGGAATGTGGCCATTGACTGCGCCCGCACGGCGGTTCGCCTGGGCGCGGCCGAGGTCCACATGGCCTGTCTGGAACCGCGCGGCGGGATGCCTTGCCACGGTTGGGAGGCGGATGCGGCCGAAGAGGAAGGCGTAACGATTCACCCCAGCCGCACCTTTGCCCGTATTCTTGACGATGGTACTGGCCGTGTGGCTGGGCTAGAGTGCGAGCGGGTGCTTTCGTTCTCTTTTGATCCCACCGGGCGGCTGGAACTGGAAACGGTGGCGGATTCATCTCATGTTATCGACTGTGACACGGTTATTTTCTCCATTGGTCAGCGGGCGGGGTTGGCTTTTATCCCCGATGATGCTGGAGTGGGGTTGACCCCAGCCAAGACCGTTGCCATCAATCCAAATACCATGGCAGCCACCCGGCCGGGAGTGTTCGCAGCCGGTGATAGCGTTAGTGGCACCGCCTTTGTTATCGAGGCCGTGGCAAGCGGCCACCAGGTAGCTCGATCTATCCATCGCTACCTGCGCGGGATGTTCCTTGAGCCTCCGCCCATGCCCGAGTTGCCCGTCGTCCAGCTCACCGAGGCAGAGATCCGGCATCGGATGCAGGTGGGCGAGATCAAAGTGCAAGCTCGCGTGCCCATGCCCGAACTGCCGGTTGCAGAGCGAGCCGGCAATTTTGCCGAGGTGGAGCGCGGATACGACCACGAATCAGCCCAGGCCGAAGCCGCCCGATGCCTGGCCTGTGGCCTTTGCTCAGAGTGTCTGAGCTGTGTATATGCCTGCAAGGCGGATGCAGTGATACATGATATGGTCGGCCGGATAGAGACCGTCCATGCCGGTGCGATCATCATGGCCCCTGGCTTTCAGCCGTACGCGGCCGAGCTGTCTCAGGAATATGGGTTTGGTCGTTATCCAAACGTAATCACGTCGCTGCAGTTCGAGCGGCTGCTCTCGGCCTCGGGACCCACCGAAGGGCACGTTACCAGCCCATCAGACCACAAGCCCGCTACAAAGATCGCCTTCCTGCAGTGTGTGGGCTCTCGCGACCAGAACCACGACTATTGCTCCTCGGTCTGCTGCATGTACGCGACAAAGCAGGCCATCATGGCCATTGAGCACCGGCCGGATACACGGATCCAAGTGTTCACGATGGACGTACGTTCCTTTAGCAAGGGGTACGAGGAGTATTATCAACGCGCCAGAAAAAAGTACGGGGTCCGATATACTCGCTGCCGGATATCCGCTGTGCGCCAGATGGCAGAGACAGGTAACCTGATCGTGCGCTATGTGCCAGAGAACGGGGGCAAAGAGCACGAGACGGCAGAGAGCAGCGCCCCATCGCTCCCCTCTTGCTCCCTGCTTGTCGAGGAAGAGTTTGACCTGGTTGTGCTTTCCATTGGCATGGAGGTGGGCGACACAGTGCGGGCGCTTGCTCGCCAGTTGGGCGTGAGGATGGACGAGTATGGCTTTGCCCTCACCGATCGCTTCGATCCGCTGCGAACGAGCCGGCCGGGCATCTATGCCGTTGGTCCGTTCCGCGAACCCAAAGACATTCCGGAATCGGTGGTAGAGGCCAGCGGGGCGGCCGCGGCCGCGGCCGGATTGCTGGCCCCGGTGCGCGGGACCTTGGCAGAGCGCATGGAATACCCGCCGGAGCGGGACATCTCGGCCGAGGAGCCGCGGGTGGGTGTTTTTGTCTGCCATTGCGGTTCGAATATCGGCGGCTTTCTTGATGTGCCGGCCGTGGCAGAGTATGCCCGAGGCCTCCCAGGGGTGGTGCACGCCGAGGACAACCTCTATACCTGTTCTCAGGATTCCATTGTGCATATCACCGAGCAGGTAAAAGAGCTGGGATTGAATCGAGTCGTGGTGGCCTCTTGTACCGCCATCACCCACGAGCCCTTGTTCCGCGACAGCATCCGGGCGGCCGGCCTGAATCCGTATCTGTTTGAGATGGCCAACATCCGCAACCAATGCTCCTGGGTGCACTCCGGGCACTGGGATGTGGCCACTGAAAAGGCCAAGGCTCTGGTGCGGATGGCTGTCGCCCGGGCCAGGTTGCTCCGGCCGCAGCATACCGTCGAGATGCCGGTGGATAAGACGACGCTCGTCATTGGCGGCGGCCCAGCCGGGATGAGTGCGGCTCTCTCGTTGGCGGCGCAAGGGTTCCCTGTCCATCTGGTCGAGCGGACAAGAGACTTGGGCGGTCATCTGCGCCAGCTTCGTTTTTTGGCGGATTGTGGCAATTCAATCTCTCCCGCCCGGGACGCCCAGGCTTTTTTGGATGATCTCACACAGCGGGTGGGTAATAGCCCACTGATCACCGTCCACCTCAATGCCGAGTACGAGGAACTGGGTGGCTTTGTGGGCAAGTTCGTCAGCCGCATCAGTCGCGCCAACGGGAACGGCCGGGATGAGATTGAGATCAACCACGGTGCTGTCATCGTCGCCACCGGCGGACGCGAGTACCGGGGTCCCGAGTACGGTTACGGCTCGCACCCACAGATCGTAACTCAGCAAGAGTTCGAGACATTTCTTGCTCAATGTGATGATCCCGGCGCCGGCGGTCACCTCCCGGCCTCTACCGTCATGATCCAGTGCGTTGGCCCGGCCGAGCAGTACTGCTCCCGGATATGCTGTACCGTCGCGCTCAAGAACGCGCTCAAGCTGAAGGAGCTGAATCCGGCCGGCCGCGTCACCATCCTTTTCAAGGACATCCGGACCTTTGGGTTCAAAGAACGGCTCTATACTGAGGCGCGGCGCAAGGGGGTGTTGTTCATCCGCTATGATGACGAGCGCCCTCCGCAGGTGCAGGTGGACGGGTCGGTAACCGTCGCTGCCTATGATCCGGTCCTGAGGAGAGAGTTCGTGCTCCGGCCTGACCTGTTGGTTCTCTCCATGCCGCTGGTGCCGGCCAAAGGGGCAGAAGAGCTGGTCAGCAAACTGCGCGTCTCGGTGGATCTCGATGGCTGGTTCATGGAAGCGCATGTCAAGCTACGGCCGGTCGATTTCGCTTCGCGCGGCATTTTCATGGCCGGATCGGCTCATTACCCCAAATTCCTGGACGAGACGATTGTCCAGGCCCAGGCGGCCGCGGCACGGGCGGCCAACATCCTTGCCAGCGACACGATGACCGT
>WSZX01000034.1 GCA_013139935.1 Ardenticatenales bacterium | reverse complement strand
CGACGGCAGCGGCTCGGTGATCCTGCTGGAGGTGGCCCGGATCCTCAACCTGGCACAGGGCCGGCCGCCGGTGGACATCTACCTGGTCTGGTTCGGGAGCGAGGAGCTGGGACTCTATGGTTCATTCCATTTCGCCGCCACTCATCAGGAACTGCTCGACCGGACGCTGGCGATGCTGCAGACGGACATGCTCTCCCGGCCTTTGGACGGCATCAGCGCGTATCTCAACCTGGTAACCTGGTCCTACGGCCGGCTGGGCGATGCCCGGCTCGCGTGGCCTGACTTTCTGCAAGGGGTGGTTCGCGGGCAAGGGGTGAGAGTAGAGCCGGTGGATTATGCCGGGATCGAATCGGACAACTCGGCCCTGACCGGCTTTGATGTGCCGAACGCCAACCTGATCTTCATGAACGCGCCGGCGATGGAGGAGGTGGGCGGCATCCACTATGCCTGCCGCATCCATGATCCCTACGATACCATAGAGGCGGCCAGGGAGATGGGCGATGTGCTGGAGCAGATGGCGTGGGTCGCGCTGGCGGCCGCGGTGGAGACCGGACGAGATGGAACGCCTCCTCTGCGGGTGGCGCCTTCGCCGGACCGCCGCGCCCTCTTCATTGCCAGCCACACCGAATCGGTCCACATGGCGCCCACAACCTTTATCGACCTGGGCATGGCGCTCTCCTGGGAGGGCTTTGATGTTGACATGATTCCCTACGGCCGGACGCTGACGGCCGCCGACCTGGACGCCAGCGCGGCCGATCTGGTAGTCGTGCTCCCGGTGGTCGACTATCCGAGCCCGGAAGGGGACCCAACCCTATACGATGAGGCGTGGACGCAGGAGGAGGTTGAGGTGCTGGAAGCGTACGTTTCCGGCGGCGGTCTGCTGGTAGTGGCCAACAGCGCTCATCGCCTCAAGTACGTCAATATGGTGCTGGACGCCAACGAGGACTGGATCGATGTCAATCTCTTGGCCGAGCGTTTCGGAGTTAGCTACCAGCAGGGGATTCTCCCCTCGGCCGACGCGACCACGGTTGGCGAGCACCCGCTGGTGCGAGGGGTGGCGGGGCTGGCTCTGGCAGAGGGGAATGGTGTGCCGTTTGCGCTGGCAGAGAGCGTTTCGGGAGTGATACTGGCCGAGTCGGAAGGAGTGCCGGCCGTGGCCCTGTTGGACTATGGCGATGCTGGCGGGCAGGTACTGGTGCTGGCCGATGTGGGAATCCTGGGTTCCCAGGGCGGCGAACCACACAACCTCACTTTCTGGCGCAACCTTGCCGAATATGCCCGCTCGCGCTAACCCTTGCCAGGTGGATGATCGGACCCCCGATCGCCCGGTCTGCACCGTCGGCTCTGTCAGGCGCCGGGACCTCCACGCCCCCCCCCACGTCTCCCCCGCCCGGCGAGCGAATCTTTTTCCACACTCGTCTGCCTATTGACCTTCCGTCGTTTCTCTGGTAAAGTATAGTCTGAGTGACGCAGGATGTTTTGTTTCGGATACATGCAAGGTACCGCCCGGAATAGACTGGTCCGGGCGGTTTTGCTGTACCGAACAGACTCTGTGTCCTCAACACATTGTCAGTGATTAAGGAGAATCAAGAAAATGAGTGAGCGGGAAACTGGAACCGTCAAGTGGTTCAGCGATCAGAAAGGGTACGGCTTTATCCAGCGGGACGGCGGAGAGGACATTTTTGTGCACCACTCTGCTATCGAGGGTGAGGGGTTTCGTACGCTCGGCGAAGGCGACCGAGTAGAATTTACCGTAGGGCAGGGTCAGAAAGGACTCGCCGCCCAGAACGTAACCAAGGTCTAGTTTAGCTATTCCAATAATCGACACGGGTTAGAAGGCGTACATGATTTGGCAGCGTGCTTTCACTTCCGATAGGTCTCTGTCTCTTGGTTGCTGGCTCCTCAACACGGGCCAGCACCAGGTGTCAGTTGCCGGCGGTTGTGCAGAGATGGCGCCAAATCGGAGGCCAGGTAACCCGTTGTCGGCAAGTGGTCCCAGTGGCGGCGGGGCGACAGTCAGTCCTGCCGCTTTCTGGTCTTGCTTGTTCGTATTCTAGTCAGATCTAGCAGTAACGGGCTCTCCCGCCCGCTGGTAATCCCCCCGAAACGCACCGCCAGTTCTGTGTATTGCCCTGCCAAAAAGAAATCGGCCGCGCGGGTCGGTGGGCTGATGGTGGCACACGCGGACTTGGGGCGGAGCGGCAGCCGGTGAGGGCAACCACCGTCAGCAGGAGAAAGATATCGCCCTATGGCGGCCGTGTGCCCCTCTGGTCTTCCCTGAGATGCACGACCACTTCTCGAAGGACGACGGCCGCCGTTCCTGCCCCAAACATCCCAAACACGATCAGCATGGGCCCGAGCCAGAAAACGGCTCCCGCCCCGGCGGCACACCCGACAAGGGGCCACAGGAAGATGCGTAGGAAAGGGTCTATGCTCTGTTCTGTCAGGCGCTCGTGAATGGCGATTCCCGCTGGGAAACCGGCGGCCGTTACTAACGGGGCCGATAGCCATAGGGCGGCCGGCGCCGTGGCATTGCCCGGCCTGACAGACTCCAGGAAGAAGGCCAGCCACACAGCGTAGAAAACGCCGGCGCAGAAAAGCGAGCAGAGCACTCTGGTCAGTGTTCGTCGCAACCGCTTGAGGTCCACCGTGTGTTCTCCTTCCTCGCGGTCGATCGACCGATGCGGCCGCAGAGAGCTGGCACCTCAGACGTGATGCTGTATGCGGGTCGCGCCGGCGACCGTCATCTCCGCTTCAACCGGCAATGCTTGGACCACCCCACACTGCATGTCGTGCTAGGTACCTCCCTTGGTTTCCGCCAACCGCTTGCCCATGCTGGTCCGCTCCTCGACCTCATAGCCGAGTTTCCGGTAGAACGAGACCACTTGCTGGCTAGAGGCGCGCACCTGGAGGTTCAGCTTGGGGCAACCTATCCTATCGAGCTGCCTTTCCACTTCCGCCATCAGCGCGCGGCCGATTCCCTGCCTGCGCCGGCCGGGGTGCACAACGACATAGTACACCCAGCCTCTGTGGC
>WSZX01000108.1 GCA_013139935.1 Ardenticatenales bacterium | reverse complement strand
AACCGCTATCGGCAAACCGGCAGAGACGCTCTGCCAGGTTTTGCAGTAAGCTGTCGATTTCGGCCGAATCCCCGTATTCATCGGTCACAAAACCAGCCAGGTTGGCGTGCTGCATCTCGACGTATGCTTCCAAGACCTGCCGGAGATTAGGTATCTGGCTCAAGGGACCGGAAATGATAAACCCTATCTGCTTTCCCATCAACGATGGCACGTGGCCGTTGAAAAAAGACCGGTCAAGGAACTCCTTCCATCTTGAAGACAGGTATCTGTCCTGAATGGTTCCCGCCCAAACCAGAATGTCGGCCGTCTTGAGTTTGGTGTTGTAAAAGTCGTTATAATCGTCCTTGCCCTGGTACACGCACTGATTATTGTACCCGCATTGGATACAGCCCAGGCACGATCCTTTGATATCCAGATCGCGCAAATTGATGATCTCGATCTCGCCGGAAAAGGATGCCTTGAATCTCTCTATCATCCCGATCAAGTTTGCCTGGCGCTCTTGGGCATCTGTCACTATCACGACCCTTTTGCCGCCCACATCTACTCGGCTTCTTGCGTCGCCAGGTATATAGTCAAAATCTCGCCAGATTAGCGGCCGGTAGCTTCTCGAGGTGGGAGCATGGTTGCCGATAGCCTCGAAAAAGTCCTTGGCAAACAGGCGCAGTCGCTCTCTTTCCGTGGCTTTCAGGAGGTCAGACATATCGGCGGAAAACGACCCCACATACCTCATATCCAGGTCGTCACAAATCGTGTGCAGGTAGTTGTGCGCCGTGTGGTCAAAGAAATGAATAGAGGTCGTCAAGACTGCTGTGTATTTGTCTTGGAAAACCTCTTTTGCGCCTCTTTCTGAAACTAACTCGATGAACCTTTTGTAATTGGAGGGCACGAGAAAATAGTAAACCGGACAAGCCCACAATATGCCATCTGATACTCTGACTTGATCGAGAATCTCCTGAAAAGCGCGCTCGCCTGACTCTATCTTTTTGATTCTCTGTGAGATGTTGATGATTTTTAATTCGTGCTGGGGGAACATTTTCTGGACATAGTGGACGTACTGCATGGTGACGCTGGTCATCCCTTTTGGACTGCCGTTCAAAACCGTGATTTTCATTGACATCGCTCCCGTACTCGTTGTGTCTCTGACTGTGTCAGATACCGCACATCTTTGTGCTCTCGCGGTATTTTCCGCTTGAATTTCACGGCCGGATAACCGAGCATCAAACAACTGTGGATATCATTTTCCTCAGGTATGCCCAACTTGCGTTTCACACCCCCATTCATGTTCACGATGGGCGGAATCATTCCACTGAATGTCGAACCCAGGCCGAGGGCACGGGCGGCTATGGTGGCGTAAGAGGCAGCCAGCCAGCAATTCTCCACAACACAGACGCCAAGTTTATGGCCATGAAAGAATATGATGGCCGGCGCATCGAATGTAAAGATATTCTTGCCGTTGTCGGCGTTTTCGCAGCAAACCCTTGCCGAGGGCAAGGCATGGCTGGTCAATGCGTGATACTGACTGGCTCCGGCAATCCTTCTCGATACAAACCGATATATCGGGTTTTTCATTGACTGCGTCAACTTTTTCCAGCACCTCACGGTATCCTGGAATAACTCATCGAGGTATTCTTTCTCATCCAGAACCAGTACCTGGACACTGCTGGGTGGCGAGCCTACGGGGGTCATGGCCGATACTCGTAGCACCTGGTCCAGAACCCCGCGCTCGACGCTTCTATCCTCAAAGCGCCTGATTGACCTTCTGGAAGACAGCATTCCTTCCAGAGCTTCGATATCAACCTCGTCTTCAGGTAGGGCAACAAACTCGTCATAGTTCAATCCTGCGACCTGAATCGATCGAGTCGGGCAGACTGACATGCACAGCCCACATTGGCAACACCCCCAATCGGGATAGTCCACCACCTCTACTTTTCTGTGGTTCATTTTGAGTATCTTTTTGCTGCATACCTGGGAGCAAAGCCCGCATCCGGTACACGTTTCTTTGCTGACAACAACCCTGTTCCTCATTTTCGGCCTCTTGGAATTGGTAGGGCGATTTCGTGAATCGCCCCTGGACGAGTTACCAACTCGTCCTACTTGAAGTTGGTCTCGATCTTCGCAATCGCCTCCTGACACCACTCGATCCAGCCATCCTCGTACTCGATGCCCCTATCCAGTGTCAGCCCCCAGAAAAAGCCCTCTCGTTCCTGGCCCGTGGCCTTTACGTTCTGCCGTATCGTCTCCCGCACCGTCTCCTGATAGGCCGCCAATTGTTCCTGGTGCAGCGCCAGGTGGTGGCGCAACTGGGCCAGCATCTCTTCCTTTTCGAGCTTGCCGCCGAAAAAGATCTTGATCAGAAAGGTGTCGCGGATCGGCGCCACGGCTGCTGGCTCCCGCAACCAGCGATGCAATTCCTCGCGCCCGGCCGCGGTGATAGAGTAAACCTTGCGGTTCGGCCGGTCTTCCTGGTGTTCCACCTCCATCGTCAGCCAGCCCTCCTCCTTCATCTTGGACAGAGTGGGATAAATCTGGCTGAGTTTGGCGTTCCAAAAGTAATAGATGGAGCGATCAAAGCGCTGCTTTAGGTCATAGCCGGTCATGGGCTGGTAGCCCAAGAAACCCAACAGAGCGTGTGTCAATGACATGATGGCATCCTTGTTTTATATAATCAGCATCCTATATCATGTCTTGGTTATATCTGCCATGATATAGTACACCCCTTTGATGCTGTTGTCAAGGCGGTGGGGGAGGGAAACTCTTGGACATCGAATCAGCGCTGAACACGGCGTGACCACAGAGTATATTGATGAGCCATTGCTTACCGACTTTGGCGTTGTGATGATAGATCAGGTCAGAAAGATGGCCGGTGTTATCAAAGCTCTCGGCGATCCAACCAGGCTCAGGATAATTCGGATGCTGGCCTCCAATCCAGAGGACACGCTCTGCGTGGCTGATTTGGCCGCTAGACTGGGCAGCACCCAGCCGGCCGCATCCCAACACATCAAGGTACTAAAAAACGTCGGCATACTGGAAGCAAACAAAGTGGGGTTCCGGGTCTATTACCGCATCAATACAAACGTCTTTCTCGCCTACAAGGCCGATATGGACGATCTGTTTGAAATGGCGTTTGCGCATTGTCCTCGGATGGGCGCGTGCGAGGAACATAAAGATTAGTTTTTTGCCAATGTGGATAAGTTACTGCTTATAAACTTATCTAAAAGGAGACATAAAATGAACGTAACGAGTAGAAACCTGTTGTTGATTTCG
>WSZX01000212.1 GCA_013139935.1 Ardenticatenales bacterium | reverse complement strand
GCGTGCACTCTGAAAAATGGGCCATTCAGCCAGGTGTCGGCAGATGGCTATGCTGCCGGTCCGGACCTGAGTTGGCGTCAGCCTGGCTCGCTTGGCAAGGAGTTGCTGTCGCAGAATGGGTTTCTTCGTGGGCCCGGCCGATTGGGACGCATCCATTGTCATAGTCCTCATTTTAGCACAAGGGTGTCAGCGAACAAGTGGGTACGGTCGAGGGTGTTGAAAAAGGGGCTGCGGCGACGGGAGAGAGGGGCAGGGATGGCGACTCGCTTGTGTAGCTACACCTTCTACGGCCGGCATTTGACAAAACGCGATTCTAAACTATAATCCTGCGCTATAGTAGAAGCGATTGCTGTTTGTGGTGAGAGGAGCTAGGGTTAGGATGATGATGTTGCGGGCAGGCGATGGTAGTGTCGCCCCTTTTCCTTGTGGCAGTGCGCCTGTTCACCGCTAGCACTTGACATCGTTTAGAATTGCTGGCCGCGGCGCACTGAGCGCCGCGGCCTTTTTTTTGCCAGCCGCGGCGCGAGCCAGCGGCTTTTTTTCTGCAATTTGTGATGCAACACGGGATGCTTGTCAATCACGACCGGAATGTGCCGAACGACGGAAGTGCCGGCGAGGAGATATCCATCCCTCCTTTGCCGGCCGTTGCTCTCTTGATAGAGGTGTGATCGATGAACGAAAAGACAATGCAACGGTTTGATCTCCAGAACGCGGTTGCCGCAAACCGGCTGGTAGGTCTGTGGCGGATGATGACCGGCTACCGCTTGTCCTATGTGGGTGCCGTACTGAGTATTGCGGTGGCGGCGGCTGCCCGAACGGTCACCTTTTTTCTGCTGCGGTACCTGGTGGATGATGTACTGGGCAAGGGATTGCATCTTGATCGGGTTTGGCTCCTGGCGCTGGGAATCATCGGTCTCGCGGTGGTTGAGGGTGGCTTTACCTTTCTGCGCGGCAAGCTGGCTGCCCAGACGGCCGAAGGAATCACCCGCCGCTTGCGTGATTATCTTTACGATCATCTGCAGCGACTGCCATTTGAGTACCACGATCGGACGCGGACGGGCGAACTGATTGAGCGGGTCACCTCTGATGTGGAAGCGATGCGCCGCTTTTACGCGGAACAGGGGGTCGAGATCGGGCGGATCTTGGCGCTGTTCGTATTCAACCTGGCCGCCCTGGTGAGCTTGAATGCCAAGCTCGGCCTGCTCTCCATTCTATTCATGCCGTTTGTCCTCGTGCTCTCGCTCTGGTTCTTTGGGCGCATCTCCAAGGCGTATGAGCGTTATCAGGAGCAGGAGGCGGTGCTCTCTGCCAGGCTCCAGGAGAACCTGACCGGCGTGCGGGTGGTTCGCGCTTTTGCGCGCCAGCCGTTCGAGCGGGACAGGTTCGAACAGGAAAATTGGGAAAAGTATCAGCGGGGTCGCCGACTGCTGGTTATGCACTCGCTTTACTGGCCTGCTTCTGACGTCCTGTGTACTTTGCAGATGTTGCTGATCTACTATCTGGGCGCGCGGATGGCCATTGAGGGAACCATCACCGTGGGCACCTACGTGGCGATCGCCGGGATGGTCATCTGGATCATCTGGCCGATGCGCAACCTGGGCCGAATCATCGTTCAGGCATCATCGGCGCTGGTCTCTTACCGGCGTGTGGCGGATGTGATCGGCGAGAAGCGCGAGGATATGGTTTCGGGCCAGCACAATGGCCGCCTACGCGGGGAAATCGTTTTTGACGACGTCTGCTTTGAGTACAAGGAGGGGGAACATGTGTTGGACCATGTCTCGTTCCGTTGCGAGCCAGGTCAGGTAGTGGCGCTGCTTGGCCCCACCGGGTCGGGCAAGTCCAGCCTGGTGAACCTGCTGCCCCGCTTTTACGATTATGACTGCGGCAGCCTGACGCTGGATGGGACGGAACTGGTCGAATACCCGATTCATTGGCTGCGGCAGCAGATCGGGATTGTGGAGCAGGAACCGTTCCTCTTTTCTCGTACTATCCGCGAGAATATCGCCTACGGCTCAGGGCGGGAGGTGACGGACAAAGAGATCGAGGAGGCCGCCCAGGCGGCCGCAATCCACGACGTCATCCTCTCATTTCCCGAGGGGTACGACACGCTGGTTGGGGAGAAAGGGGTTACCCTCTCCGGCGGCCAGAAGCAACGAGTGGCGATCGCCCGCACGTTGCTCAAGGACCCCCGGATTCTGGTGCTTGATGATGCGACTTCATCGGTGGACACCGAAACCGAGGCTCTTATCCGCGAAGCGCTGGAACGGCTGATGGAAGGGCGAACCAGTTTCATCATCGCGCATCGCATCCAAACGATCATGCAGGCAGACAAGATCCTGGTGCTGGACAAGGGACGTATCGTCCAGCAGGGCGCTCATCGGGAGTTGATTCAGCAAGATGGGCTCTACAAGCAGATATATGAGCTTCAGGCACAGGTCGAGCACAGTGTAGGAGAAGTGGGCCATGTCGGACATACGATTTGAGGAAGAGGAATTCACCACTGGATTCAGCGGCCAGACGGTGCGCCGAATCCTGGCCCAGGCCCGGCCGCATTGGCGGTGGGTAGTTGGGTTTCTGGCCTGTATCGGCCTGGTCTCGGCGCAGGACTCGGTCTTTACGTACCTGAGCAAGCTAATAATCGATGAAGGGATCATGGCCGGTGACCGGGAGCGGTTGGTTGAGGTTCTGACAATCTATGGCGTGCTGTCAATCATTCAGGTAGCGGCTGTCTTTGGTTTTATCTACATGGCGGGTATCCTGGGTGAGCGCATCCACTATGACCTGCGGAAAAAGATGTTTGACAACCTGCAAGCATTGTCGTTCTCGTACTTTGACCGTACGCCGGTCGGCTGGATCATGTCCCGAGTTACCTCGGATTCGGGCAAGATCTCCGAGTTGGTGACCTGGGGCCTGCTGGACGTGACCTGGGGCCTCATGAACGTCACCACAGCGCTGTTCTTCATGATGATCATCAACTGGAGGTTGGCGCTGGTTGTTCTGGGTGTGATCCCAATGATGTTGTTGGTCGCGGTCCAGTTCCAGAGGCGGATCATCGTCCAGTTTCGCCGGGTCCGCAAGCAGAACTCCAAGCTCACCGGGGCCTATAACGAGAACATCACTGGAGTTCGCGTGGTCAAGTCGCTTTGCCGCGAGGAGCGAAACCTGGAAGAGTTTGGCGAGGAGTCATCTGTGATGTACCGGGCATCATACCGGGCGGCCTGGCTGTCGGCGCTCTTTCTGCCCGCAGTTCAGATCATCGGATCGCTGGCCTTGGGGGCAGTGGTATGGTACGGTGGCTACCAGACGCAGATCGAGAATCGAAATCTCCTCGGAGTCGCGGGTCTGACGGTGGGCGGCATTCAGGCGTTTGTCTCATACATTGCCTTTATGCTGTGGCCAATCCAGGACATGGCCCGGGTGTGGGCTTCGACGCAGGATGCAGTCGCTTCGGCCGAGAGGGTCTTTTCGCTGATCGACGCCCAGCCAGAGGTGGCCGATCGAGAGGGCGCCACCGATCCAGGGACGATCAGAGGTGAAATCGAGTTCGATGACGTGCACTTTGCTTACGAAGAAGACAAACCGGTGCTGGCGGGCTTGAACCTCAAGGTCAAGCGCGGTGAGACGATTGCGCTGGTCGGTCCGACCGGTGGAGGCAAGTCGACGATCATCAACTTGATCTGTCGCTTCTACGAGCCCACGCGGGGCACGATCCGCCTCGTCGGCCAGGATTATACCGGGCTGCAACTTAATGCGATTCAGTCGCGGATTGGGATCGTTTTGCAGACGCCGCACCTGTTCTCCGGCACCATCCGCGAGAATATCCGCTACGGCCGGTTGGATGCCACCGACGAAGAGGTGGAGGCGGCCTCCCGCCTCGCTCGCGCCCACGAGTTCATCGTCACGATGCAGGATGGGTATGAGGGGGAGGTTGGCGAGGGAGGGGGCCGGCTCTCGGTTGGCCAGAAGCAACTGATCAGCCTCGCCCGCGCGGTGCTGGCCGACCCCGAGGTATTCATCATGGATGAGGCGACCAGTTCGGTGGACACCGTGACCGAGGCGCTGATCCAGGAAGGGATGGATGCCCTGATGGACGGGCGAACCAGCTTTGTCATTGCCCACCGGCTCTCTACCATCAGGCGGGCAGACCGGATTCTGGTCGTTGAGGACGGCCAGATTGCAGAGCAGGGCTCCCACACCGAACTGATCCGTGCTCGGGGTCATTACTACCGGCTCTACACTCAGCAGTTCCGCCAGGAACAGGAGCTAGAGAGTGTGCGCAGGCTGAGTGCGCTGAGAATGCCAGATGCCGATCCGGTGGCAGCGTAGAAAGACAGGGGGGGGGCGATAGCTCCCCCGAGTCCACCGAAGATACAGAGATGGGGTGGGTGGATGAGAAGGGACTTGGCCTGACCACGCAGGCTTTGCAGGGATGACCAAACGCGGTACGATTCACCATCTTGGATGGGTTCAGGGCGGCCGCCCGGCTGTGTACTCGAGAGGGTTTCAATGGAATCGCTACCCGACCGGTTGATCAATTGCCCTGGCTGTGGCACCCGCAACTATCGCGGCGTAGCCATCTGTGGTCGTTGTGGCGCGCCGCTTCCATCCAGCCGACCGGCGATCGTGAGGGCCCGGCCGGTCTATCTCCGGCTGCCCATTCTGCGTGGAGCGACCTGGATCAGTTGGGTTTTGCTGACCATCAACGTGCTGGTCTGGGTGGCGATGACAGCGGCCGGCGGTTCGACCGACAGTGAGGTGCTGCTGGATTTTGGCGCCAAGTACGGCCCGGCCATCTTTCGGGGAGAGTATTGGCGATTGTTCACGGCCATGTTCTTGCACATCGGGCTGATGCACCTGGGGTTCAACAGTTACGCGCTCTATGTGTTGGGGCCGGAGACAGAGCGATTCTTTGGCCGGAAACGCTTTCTGACGACCTATGTGCTGGCCGGTGTATTGAGCATAGTGGTCAGCTATGTATTCTCTTCGACGTTGGCGGCCGGAGCCAGCGGCGCCATATTTGGGCTGGTGGGTGCGCTCGCTGCCTTTTTCATTCACCAACGAGCGGTCTTTGGCGAGCCGGGTCGGCGGCGACTGATCAGTTTGGCTTCCATTGTGGGTATCAACCTGGTGATTGGATTCACCGTGACCGGGGTGGACAACTGGGCACACATTGGCGGGCTAACGGCAGGTTTTCTCATTGGCTGGGTTCTAGCACCAGAGTACGAGGTGGTGCCGGCGAGTCCGTCCCAGCCAGCTCGAGTGGTCGATCGCAACTCGTTGGCGCGACGCTGGTGGGTGCTGCCGGCCGCGCTGCTGCTGGCTGTTGGATTGATCATGCTGGGCAACGTGCGACAGCGATCCACGGCCGCTGCGTACCAGCAGCGAGGAGAAGACCATCTTGTGATAGGAGAATGGGAAGAGGCGATTCAGGAATTCAGTGTTGCGCTGGAGCGGGATCCCGAGTCGTGGCTTGTCTATCTATACCGATCCGAGGCGTACCTTCGGCTCGGGGAGTATCATGCTGCGCTGCAAGACCTCGACCGCGTGGTCGCAAGCCGACCGGCAGCCACCTACCTGACTGTTGCCCACACCAACCGGGGGCGGGTTCACATGCTTCTGGGAGACCCGTATCGGGCGTTGATTGATCTGAACGTGGCGGTGAATCTGAGTCCGAGCGATGGATTTGCCCACTTTGTCCGGGGAATGATCCAGATAGAGATGGGGCATTCGGAGCTCGGTGTCGCGGATTTGGAGGAAGCGCTGGCATTGGGGCTTGATGATGACCAGTCGATCACGGCTGCGCGCCAGGTCCTGGATGCCTGGAAGTGTGGGCCGGCCGGGTGCCGATAGGCCGGTTACTCTTCCGCCGACTGGGGCATCCGCCACTGCAACCAGAGCGATAATGGCAGCAGTACGAACAGAATCGCGTTGACGTACTGGTCGCACAGATTGGCGGGCCAGGGAAAGGGGTGGATCATGAAAAAGTCAGTGGCTCGCCCTCGAGCCACCACCTCTACCGAATTGGCCAGCGCCCCCGTCAGGACGGCAATCAACAGCCAGTAGGTCATGAACAGTGGGGGTGGGGACGCCTGGCGCACTTCTTTTGCCAGGAGAGCGATCACGCCAATGACGGCCACCGCTGCTATTGCCATAAGTAGCCGGTAAGGGATCCATTCTCCAACGGGACCAAAGAGGTAGTGGCTGCCGGTGTTATAGGCGAGCCGCCAGGAGAAAAAGGGTATGGCCGTGGGTACAAGCTTGTCTGGCGGTAGTTTGGCGATAGCAATCGCCTTGGCCGTCAGGTCGAGCATCATCAGCAACAGTCCCAGCCCAATTGCGGCACGGATGGGCGGACGAGAGAGGGTTGGCCCGGATGGTGTCGGATTCTCCATGGGGCCTATTCTACCAGTCTTTGAAGTGTTGCATAGACTGAGGGTGTAGAAAAAAAGCGAGGCGCCGTTCCCTCTGCCGTTCCATTGCTGCACACACTTGCGCCTGCGGGCAGTGCAGGTGAGGAAAGCTGGCAGGGGTGGCGAAGGGGGCACAAAGCGCTCCCTTCGCGACCCCTGCCACTCTCCCGTCGCCGCAGCCCCTTTTTCAACACCCTCTAGACTGAGCTTTGGATGCGGACGCGGACAACATGGCTGCTGCTGGCAGAGATGGAGAGTTTGGGGTGTGGTGGTGAGGTTCCAGTTCTCGTATGCCGGGGCTACTGCTCCTTGAGAGCAAGGGGCAGCCCAGTGTCAGATCTTGATCGCCATGAGCCTCTTGTTGGCCGCCAGGAACAGCCCGACAAGCGCCACCAACAGCGCGCCGTAAACCGCCACGTCGCCCGGGCCGGCAACATAGTCGCCGGCCGCCAACTGGGTCATCAGGGTGATGGGGGATACGTCCAGGAGGTAGCTCATGCTGACCATGAGCAGAAGGGGCAGGGAATCGAGGAACTGAGACCATTCTCGATCTTTGAAAAGGACCACCAAATCGAGTATATCTGCGATGGCGTCGCCATTCTCAAAGAGGGTGAGCTGATAGTGTACAGCGCTATGGAGGCAATGCGGGCAAGTCTGGGTCGCCGAGAGTATGAGCTGGTCTTCAAATCGGACGAGGAGATGGGCCACGAGCAGTAGGATGGGAATAGCGTCTTCCGGTCGAACGATGTCGCCGAAATCGCGGCAATGCTCAACTCGATCTCTGAGAACCACTGGGCACTGGTAAACCTATCTGTGCGCGAGTCAGCGCTGGAAGAGATCTATGTGAAGCTAATGACCGCATGACGGTTCTCGACTGGAGGTTGCATTGCGACCGATGGTCCCCCCCCAAAAAAACTATCCGCCTGCGGTGCCGACAATACCGGTGTTGTCCGAATTCGTGTCCAAAGGTCAGAGAGGGTGTGGAAAAAGAATCGCCCGCCGGGCCGGGGGAGACGCAGGGGGGATTGGGGCGCAAAGCGCCCCAATCCCCCCTACTGGTTTTCCTAGAAGCCCTTGACCATAGGG
>WSZX01000084.1 GCA_013139935.1 Ardenticatenales bacterium | reverse complement strand
GTTGCGGCCACGCAAGAAGGCCTCAAAGAGACGTGGCGGCTCCCAAATCTTGAACTTGACGTCCGTCACCCTGTTGTTCCTGATCTTCACATACAGAGCGCCCTCGCCTTCGACGCGGGCGAGGTAGTCCACCTTTATCGTCCTACTTTTCATGGGCTATACTTTCCTCGCGAAACGCTTCAGCCCAGGCATTGAACGTACGGAACGCTCGCACCAAGTCTTGGTCCTTCACCCCGAGGTGGCTCCACCACTTGCTCAACGAATCCGTGTTCGGCGTCTCCTGCGGCCCGAAGCATCCGTAGCAGCCGCGATGATATGCCGGACAGATGGCCCCACACCCAGCCTGGGTTACCGGCCCAAGGCAAGGCGTGCCGTGCGCAACCATCACACAGACGATCCCGCGTCTCTTGCACTCGATGCAGACGCTATGCGGCGGCACATTCGGCTTGCGTCCATGCAGGAAGGCGCTGATCACCTCAAGGAGCTGCTCCTTGTTGATAGGGCAGCCGCGTAGCTCAAAATCGACGCGGACATGGTCGGCAATGGGCGTTGATGTGGCCAACGTCTCAATGTACTCCGGCATGGCGTATACGATGGAGACGAACTCCTGCACGTCCTTGAAGTTGCGCAGCGCTTGAATGCCCCCAGCGGTGGCACAGGCACCGATGGTGACTAGATACTTCGAGACCCGGCGCACCCGTTGAATCAGTTCAACATCATGGGGCGTTGTGACGGAGCCTTCAACCAGCGAAAGGTCGTAGGGGCCTTTTGCCATGGCCCTTGACGCCTCAGGAAAGTATGCGATGTCGATGTGGCCAGCCACGGCCAGCAGTTCGTCCTCGCAGTTGAGAAGGCTCAACTGACAGCCGTCGCAGGAGGCGAATTTCCAGACGGCAAGTTTCGGTTTGCGTGCTTGGGCCAATGTCAAACCTCGCGCTTTGCGAAGAATGCCTGAATCTGATCGTAGCGGAACACAGGACCGTCTTTACAGATAAAGGTGGGGCCAAACTGACAGTGCCCGCAAAAACCGACGGCGCATTTCATGTTGCGCTCCATGGACATGAAGATGTTTTCGGGTCCTATGCCCCGCGCCTCCAGTTCGCGCAATGTGAAGCGCATCATCACCTCGGGGCCACAGACCATGACCGCTGTCTGCAAGGGGTCAAACTGGACTCTGGGTATGAGGGTTGTTACAACCCCCACATTGCCGCGGTAACTGGCTGCGGCAGTATCCACAGTGACTTCCACTGCAAGGTCGAAATGCCCGCGCCATTTCTCAAGCTCAGGGTTATAGAGCAGGTCTTGGAGCGTCCGGGCACCGTAGACAAGGGCGAGCCTGCCGTACTTCTCGCGGTTTGACAGGAGGTAGTAGATCACCGGGCGCAGCGGCGCCAGCCCGATTCCGCCGGCCACGATCACCACGTCGCCTCCGGCCGCTTCCTCCACGGGCCAGTGGCTTCCAAAAGGACCGCGCACTCCCAGCACATCCCCGCGCTTGAGCTTGCATATTGCCTGCGTCACCGCCCCGACTGAGCGCACCGTGTGTACGAGCGTTTGAGGTTTGGTGGGGTCGCCACTGATGGAGATGGGAACCTCGCCTACTCCAAACGCGTAGAGCATATTGAACTGCCCGGCGGCAAATGAGAATCCGTCAGCACCGTTTGCTGGTTCAAGCTCAAGAGTGAACGTATCGTATGTCTCCCTCCGCACCCGTTGAACGCGAAGAGGGCTTGGCACCATCGGATCGGGGAGACCTGCCATGATCGCCTGCCTCTTAAGAGCGAACGCCGTCATAGACATCCAGAAGCTGCAATCGCGTTGCCTGAAGCCGCTGGTCCATGATGTCGGCAACGCGCTTCATGAGTTCGTAGCCGAAATCGTGATCTTTTTCGCACATCTCACGAAGGCGTTCCCCATCGAGGGCGATGACCCACGTCAATTCGACCGCCCGAGCGTCAAAACGCCGTCGGTAGGGCGGAATGAGCCACGACCACCCCAGAAGGCCCTCCTCTCCAATGGTTTGAATGATGATTGGGCCGCGGTTGGGAGCGAACGTTTCCACTGCCACCTTGCCGCGGCGAATGACATAGAAAAGGTTGGCCGGTTCACTCTCTCGGAAGATAACCTCTCCGGCATTGAAACGCACCCTAGATGCACATTCGGCTAGCAGTTCAAGGTAAGGCCTTTGCAGATGCTTGAAGAAGGGGTGCTCTGCCAGGACACGTTCAAGGGTCTCCGTCGACATCTGTCCCTCTCCTTTCTGTTAGCTTCCACGTTCACTCCGCCGGATTGCATTCACTTCCTCCGTGATGTCGATCGCAACCGGGCACCAGGTGATGCAGCGCCCGCAACCCACACAGCCCGATGTGCCAAACTGGTCAATCCAAGTTGCCAGTTTATGCGTCATCCATTGGCGATAGCGGGCCATCGGTGAGGCTCGGACGCTGCCGCCGTGGATGTACGAAAAGTCCATGGTGAAGCAAGAGTCCCACTTGCGCCAGCGTTCGGCGTGCTCGCCTGCTAGGTCAGTGACATCTTCCACAGTGGTGCAAAAACAGGTCGGACAGACCATCGTGCAGTTGCCGCATGTCAGGCACAGCTTAGCGACATCGCTCCAGTGCGGGCTTTCATAGTTGCGGTACAGCAGGTCTTTGATGCCCGTCGTGTACATCCTCCGGCCCATTTGGCCAGCAGTTTTCGCCACAATACCTTCGGCTGTCGCCTTTTCCGCTTGACTTGCCGCCTTATGGGGAACCTCACGGAGAATCTCTGCGCCCAGTTCTGTGCCGATCTCCACCACGAAGTAGTGGCGGTCAGCCTCCAGCACTTCCGTCAGTGCAAGGTCAAACCCGAACGTCGCTTTCGGCCCGGTGTTCATGGAGGCGCAAAAACAGGTGCCGCCAGCATGCCCGCAGTTAAGCGCAAGTACAAAGAGACCTTGCCGCCGTGCTTCGTAAGAGGGGTCCCTGTATTTCCCGTTCAACAAGACTTTGTCCTGAATGGCGATGGCGTGGAGCTCACACGGCCGGACGCCGATGAATGCAAACCTGGGTACGCCCTCGTCCTCTTCCACAAGCTGGAAGCCGTTGCCGCCGGTCTTGTCTCGCCATAGGCGCACAACGGGCGGGTGGAGGAACTTCTTCCAGGAGTCGGGGCCGACGGCGTAACCAAAGAGCGCCCCGTCGTTGCGTCTCTTGAGCCGATAGATACCGCCGTCCTGCTCGTCCGTCCATCCGACGGGCAGATCTGTAACAGAGGCTAAATCGTCATATACGACGGCACGGTCACGGACGGTTGGCCCCACCACCCGATAGCCCCTCTTGCCGAGAATGTCAAGCAGCAACTGGAGATGATCGCGCTCGAGAACAGCCAACTCTGTGTCTAGTGAGGATGATCCCATCAGTCTCGTTTCCTTCATCATAAGCGAACCCGTCTCCAATGTCATCTAGAAGCACCCGCCCCCAGTGCTGTAGCAAGCGGTTGAACTCGCGGAAGGTGTCCGGCAGCTCTGTGACCTGGTAGAATTCCTTGGTATATGCCCCGTGAGCCCGCTCCGCAGCGCCACTGAGCTTGGCGGATTGAGGGGACGGGACAAACAAGTGAATCCCCCGGCCCTGGCGCTCAGCCTCGAGCGCAGCGCCATCTTGGGTTTCACTGAAACCAAACTAGTTAGGCCGTATGAGAAAGATCGGGCT
>WSZX01000173.1 GCA_013139935.1 Ardenticatenales bacterium | reverse complement strand
ATCTCTGCCAGGGCTGCGTCGCTGCGGCCGGGTGCATGGTGGAAGAGAACGAGCCGCTTGGCCTGGGATTCCTGTGCGATCTGGAGGGCGTGGTACGGCGTGCTGTGCCCAAAGTGAGCAAAGCGTGGGTATTCCTCGCGGGTGAAATGGGCATCGTATATCAGCAGATCGGTAGAATCGCTCTGCTCAATAACGGCCCGGCGCATCTCCAACAGCCGTCCCTGTTCGTACGGGTCCGGGGTTTCGTCAGGAAGCGGGGGACGCGGCCGGTACTCGTATCCAAACAGAATACCGGAGAATGGCGCAGTATCGGTGCAGATCACGGCCGTTCGGCCGCCGGCCCGGAAGCGAAAGCCCACCGAGTTGTAGGGGTGATTGAGCTTCACGGTGCTGATATCGATCCCTCCGATTCTCCAGCTCTCTCCTGCCCTGAACGCCCGAAACCCGATATCCGCCCTCAGCAGGCGGGGCGGGATGGGCAGTTGGATCTCTCGTGCTCGGTAGGTGAGCAGGTCTTGCAGCAAACGGAGGGATCGACGGCCGGCGTGGATGGTCATCCGGACGGCCGGGTGGTGCAACGGGGCAAAGAACGGCAAACCCTGGATGTGGTCCCAATGGACGTGGGTGAAGAGAAGATGATGGTGGGCTGGCTCGTCGCCCAGTTGCCGGCCGAGGGCGCAAATTCCCGTGCCGGCATCTATGATAACGCGAGATTCACCCGCCTGTACTTCGATGCAAGGCGTGTTGCCGCCGTACTCTAGTGTGTCGGCGCCTGGGACCGGGTGGGACCCACGTACGCCCCAACAAGTAACCTGCAACCCAACTCCCTTCGTACTTGATCAAAAACAACCCGGCCTTTTGCGGACGCGGAGTGCACCTGATTCCGCATTCAAAGCGGGAAGCTATTCCTTGAAAAGTGCTTTGGTGAGAACGGTAGAAAGGCACCCGGTTGTCGTGGCTGGTCATCATTCTACCTGATTCTCACCGTTCCCGCCAGCGCCGAGTTCAACCTCGTCGGCCGGCTCCTGGTGTTCGCTGTCAGCAACCCAGGCGAATTTCCGCTGCAAGGCCTTTGGATAGTACTTTTCGATCACGTCATAGTCTACCTGCTGTCCCCAGCGATAGCAGACCCGAGGGTCGATATAGGATTTCAGGCTGGTGCCGAGGTTCCAGGTGCGGCCCTTTCCTGCCAACTTGTTTCGGCTCTCCACTTTGCCCAGTGCCGCTCGGGCGCGCTGGAGCCGGCCCTTGGCCGCCTCAATCCGGCGGTCGGCCACCGCTCTTCTCTTCCGGTAGCGGTCGCGCACCTTGGGGCGTTGCTTGTCGCTGGCGGCCGCTATCTTTTCCTTCGCTTCGCCGCCAAGCGCTTCCCTCCTGGCCCGGTATTCCCGGACCTGTTCGCGGACCTTATCCACGCGGGCCTTGGCCCGAAGGCGCTGCTCGCGCATCCTGACCCTGCGGGTTGCCCACTTGGCCGGCGCCTGTTTAGTGTGGTTGCACAGTATCGCCGCATCCAGGTTCGCCAGTACCATTGCTTCCCGCTTACCATATTCCGGATCATCCGCCGTCACCCCGCACTCGGCCAGGCTATCTCGAACCACCTCGGTAGCGTGATGGGTGCGGAACACCTTGGCGGAAAGGCCCGGCTGGATGGTGGACAGGTAGCTGTTCACGTCACGGCTGGTGATATGGGGAAAGACCTGGGGCAGGTCCCGGCCGGAGCGACTCTTGTTGGTGGTGGAGGGGCAGGCGTTTTCGACCAGGTAGGCCAAGTTCTCGTGCACCATCGGGGGGAGTTTTATCCTCTGGTGCCAGAGGACCGAATCCTTGCCAAGAAACCTGAATTCGACCGTGTGATCCGGGTGCAGAGTGATGTGCTCGGGCCGCAGCGTAGTTGCCCCCACCGTATCGGCTTCATCCGGATCTTTTTCATCCCCCACGCGCAGGCAGAGGGCGTCGATCAAGTAGCAGGCGGTGGCGATCATCTTTTGCTTGTCGCTCGGGTCTGACAGGTCGTGCTGAATCTGGGCGCGAACCGCCTCCAGACTCCCGCCCAGTTCGATGGCTTTGTCGAACTTTTGCGCTTCCCGCGCTTGCTTGACGGGTGCGGTGTCGCTCACCCACACATATTTCAGCTTGCCCGAGAGCTTGTCCTTCCAGCGCGCCACCCAGAGCGAATCCGGCTGCCACACGATCTTGGCCCAGTCCCCCTCCGGCCGTGGAGAATCCGGGCTCATATTCAGCGTCACATCCGGATGAGCGGCGCCCTCCTTCCACCGGCCGCGCAGCGGGTGTTTGCCCCGGCCCATGAAGATGCCGCTGGGTTCTGTCATATAGTTGCCCAGTTCAATCCGCTCGCCGTTGGCTATCGCATAGCCATAGCGTTCCTTGAGCTCCTCCCGCTTGACTTTTCTGACAGCGGCGGCCGCTTTGCGTTCTTCTTTGTTCAGGCCTGCCTTGGTCTCTCGCTCGGCGACAACGATCTCGATCGCGGGTCCGAAATCCACCGCGTCGACCGATAGCCTGCGCGAGAGGGACAAGGCGGTGCTGAAATCGGTCATGAAATTGCGGGCAAAGACCTTGTCGCGCACGTAGGGTGTGCCCTGCTTGCGGGCCCACGCGAGCGCCATCTCCTCCTGCCTAGCTGTCAGCGCTACCGGTTCTCCTCGAATCGTGAGAACCAGGCCATGCACAGGCGGCTTGGGGGCGATGATGATTCCGTGGTGTATCAGTTGGACCAGCAAAGCAAGTGTACCTCTCCTGGTCTTTCAGTCGACGAGCGCATTCGCCAAGGGTACACTATTCTGCAGGCCATGGCAAGGTTGATAGGGAGAGTGTAGAAAAAGAGTCGCTCGCCGGGCGGGGGAGACGTAGGGGGGGATTGGGGCGCACTGCGCCCCAATCCCCCCCTACCAGTTTCCTTTTTTGCGGCGTGGAACGGCCGCCGGGACACCGTCTAGCAGCTTGTCGGAGAGAGAATCCGGAAGTTTCCAACCGGGCCCGAGTTGGCACAGTTGCCTTCATCGGGCGGAATTGGCGGCAAGATCAGGCTCGAAAACTTCCGAATTCTGGAGAACCCGATTTTCCGACAGCCTGCGAGTCTGTTTCCCGACACCCTCACAGGGAAGGGCTCTGTGAACCGCGCGGGCAATGTCGTGAGGGGGACCGTGGATTTGATGCGGGGGCGATGACCGATTGAGGGAAAGCGTTCAATTCGCCGCCGCCGGCGGCGCCTTTACCGACATCGAACCGCCTCTCCGGCCGTTCCGCACTGCAATCACTTCTGCCAGGATGCTGAGCGCCATCTCCTCTGGCGAGCGGCCGCCCACATCCAGGCCGATGGGGCTGTGCACCCGCTCGAGTTGTTCGGCCGTCATCCCCAGCCGCTCCAGCCGCTCCAGCCGCTGAGCGTGCGTGCTCCGGCTTCCGATGGCCCCCACGTAGAACGCGCCGGTGTTGAGAGCCGCAGCCAGGGCGGGGTCGTCGATCTTGGGGTCGTGCGTCAGAATGGCGATGGCGCTCCGGCCGTCAATCCCCAGTTGCGCCATTGCCTCTTGCGGCCACTCTACCACGATCTGATCCGCCTCTGGAAAGCGCTCGCGGTTGGCGAAACGGGAGCGTGGATCGACAACCGTGACCCGGAATCCAAGCGTTTTGCCCATCCGGACGAGCGGGATGGCAGGGTGAACGGCGCCGACGATGATCAGGTGGGGTG
>WSZX01000329.1 GCA_013139935.1 Ardenticatenales bacterium | reverse complement strand
TGTTCTCTGAACGTGACCATTACTGCATGTACTGCCAGATGAGCGGTGATTGCGAACTCCAGGATCTCGCCTACGCGCACGGCCTGGACCACTGGCATTATCCGCGTCCCTACAAAAAGATGGACCTGGATGCCTCCCACAAGTACATCATAATGGAACCCAGCCGGTGTGTTCTCTGCACACGCTGTGTCCGGGCCTGCGCCGAGATAGCGGCGAACCATACCCTGGGCCTCCGGGAGCGCGGTTCCCAGTCAATGCTCATGGCAGACCTCAACGTACCCCTGGGCGAGTCCTCCTGCGTCAGTTGCGGGATGTGTCTGCAGGTGTGTCCGACCGGCGCGCTGATCGATGCCCGGAGCGCTTACGGTGGTCACGAGGAGGACCTCACCCACACCCGGACCACCTGTGTGCAGTGCAGCGTGGGGTGCGCGCTCGACATAGTCACGCGAGGAAACCGCCTGCTCCGGGTGGATGGCGTCTGGGATGCCGGGCCGAGCGGCGGTTTGCTGTGTGTGGCGGGGCGCTTTGAGCCACTGTATGAGGAGCGGCCGCGTATCACCGCGCCCCAGGTCCGCCGGAACGGCAAGTTGATGGATGTCGATTGGGATGAAGCCCTTGGCCTGGTGGCGAGCAGACTGAAAAACGGCTCCACCCTGGGCCTGGCAGCCTGCGCTACCACGAATGAGGCGCTGGCAGCCTTTGCTGCGCTCCTGAAAGATGCCGGCCGGCTGGAGCCAGCCATGCCCAATCTGGGCAGCGGCCGGCAGGCGCAGGTTCGGGATATCCTGGATGCTGACCTGATTGTGGTGCTCGGGGCAGATCCCTTGAACTCCCATCGTGTGGTCGGGTATTTCATCAAACGAGCGGCCGACCACGGCGCGCAGATCGCCATCATAGGCGAGGTTGAGACTGCCCTGGACGACTATGGCACGCTAACCGCGACCTATGAGGACATGGGCGCTGTCAATGAGCAAGCTGCCCGGTCCAAGAAGGTTGTGATCGTCTGTGGCATGGACCTCAAACCCGAGGCCATCGAGGCACTCAAGCCGCTGGCCGACCAGGCGCTGTTTCTGGCGCTGGACCCGGCCCGCAACGGCAAGGGGGCGGAGGCGGCCGGACTCGAACCGATGACCATCGAAAAGAGGGACACTCTTTACTTTCTCCTGGGTGAGCAGAGCGAGGATGAGGCCCTGGTGGGGCAACTTGACGGCGAATTCACGATTGTCCAGGCTAGCTACCGTTCCACATTGGTGGATCGCGCCGATGTGGTCCTGCCCTCGCCCATCTGGGCTGAGCGGACCGGTAGCTTTACTAACCTGGAAGGCAAGGTCTTGCCCCTGAACGCGGCCGTGCCGATGCCGGATCAGGTCCGGGACGAGAGCGAGGTGCTGGCCGCTCTGTCACAGATGGTGGAGACGAGGTGACCTATGGGAAAGATCAAGCTAGCCACGCAATGGTTGGAATGCTGTGCCGGTTGTCACATGTCCTTGCTGGACATTGACGAGCGGATTGTGGAACTGCTCAAGCATGTCGAGTTGACCTCCTCCCCCCTCACGGATCTGAAGCATCCACCGGCAGACGGTGTAGAGTTGGGTATTCTCACCGGCGCGGTGGGCAATGAGGACGAGGTGACCGAGGCTAGGGAGATGCGCGAACGGGCCGAGATCCTCATCGCCATGGGGGATTGCGCGGTCTTTGGGGGCATCTGCACCATGCGCAATCTCTTTGACAAGGAGGAGGTGCTTCGCCGGGGCTATATCGAGACCGAGAGCACTGTGGGCGGAAAGGTTCCCGAGCACGAGGACCTGGCTCCGCTCACCGATCGCGTCCAAGCTGTTGGCGAGGTCGTGCCAGTGGATGTTTACCTGCCTGGCTGCCCGCCCTCGGCCGATGCCATCTGGTATGTGTTGAGCGAACTGGTGGCGGGGCGCATGCCCAAGGCAGAAGGCGAGTTCCTCAAGTACGGCCTGGATGGGGAGTAGGAGGAGAATAGGACAGATGACGCGAAAAATCACGATTTCCCCGGTGACCCGCATAGAGGGTCATGCCAAGATCACGATTCATTTGGACGACGCAGGCCAGGTGGATCAGTCCTTTTTCCACGTGGAGCAGTTTCGCGGTTTTGAAAAGTTCAGCGAAGGGCGAATGTACTATGAGATGATCCAGATCACCCCCCGCATCTGTGGCATCTGTCCGGTCAGCCACCACCTGGCCTCCGCCAAGGCGTGTGACCAGGTCGCCTCCGTTTCTCCCCCGGCTGGGGCGCACAAGCTGCGTGAGCTGATGCACATGGGGCAGATCATCCAGTCCCACGGCATGCACTTTTTCGAATTGGCCGGCCCCGACATCATCCTGGGCTTTGACGCCGATCCCGCTATTCGCAACGTCGCCGGGCTGGTAGAGGCCAACCCTGACCTGGTGCTCAAAGCCGTACGACTGCGCGGCTTTGGCCAGAGCATCATCAGCACGCTGGGCGGGCGCCGCATACACCCGGTTTTTGCCGTCCCCGGCGGCGTCAACAGCCCCCTCTCGCCTCAAGATCGAGATGCCATCCTGCAGGGGATAGACGAACATCTCGCCACGGCGCAGGTTGGGCTCTCTCTCTTCAAAGATTGGGTGGAGCAGAACCAGGATACGGTGGACTCGTTCGCTGTCTTTCCGTCAGCTCACATGGGGTTGGTCAAAGGGGATGGGGCGCTGGAACTCTACGAGGGCCAGGTGCGACTGGTGGATTGTGACGGCCGGTTGCTGGAAGAGTTCGACCCGAGCGATTACCTGGAACATATCGGCGAGCACGTCGAGCCCTACACCTATCTCAAGTTCCCGTTCCACAAAACGATCGGCTGGCCCGAGGGCGTTTATCGCGTGGGCCCGCTGGGACGCTTGAATGCCGCCACCTCCATCAGCACCCCGCTCGCTCAGAGTGAGATGAAGGTCTGGAAATCGCTCAACGGGGGCAAGCCGGTGGAAGCGACGCTCTATTACCACTATGCACGCCTCATCGAACTTATCTATGCTCTGGAGCGGACACAAGAGCTATTGGACGACCCTGGCATCACGGGGCCGGATGTTGCCGGTCCCGCCGGAGCATTGGCCGGGGAGGGGATTGGGTGCATAGAGGCCCCGCGCGGGACGCTCTTTCACCACTATTGGACAGACGAGAATGTCTACACGTCCTTGCCCAGGGGGTGCAAGCCGAGCCTGGGCGCCAGCAGGCGATAGGCGACCAGGGGGATGCCAAACTGGATCACGTCCACCCAGGCAAAGGGGATCGCCAGTAGCACCGGGGTGCCCCCCAGGATCCCCGCGCCGAGCAGCGTGCCCATGTAGCCG